>JAHIRR010000109.1 GCA_018818505.1 Candidatus Omnitrophota bacterium
TAGAATCAATAAAATCCTTATCATAACTTATAAAGACACTGGTCTCGTGCCCATTTTTTTTAAGCATGGCGGACAACTGCATTGTCCCTATGCGCGCTCTCATCTCGAATTGAACAAACGCTACTCTTGCCATTTAATTAAACCCTTTTGCTTTTTTATTGCTGTTTTTCTGCGAATGAATAAATACCTCGTCCCAAAACCTAAACATGCGCGTCTCTTTTATTCTTAACCCCGTGCTTACTCTTTCTCCCAGGGCCAATCTGATTCCATAATTCAAAAGGTCTATGCCAGCAGCCTTGTTTGCGACTATAGGCGCTGATATGCGCGGATTTATTTCATATACAAAAGGTTCTGAGATATTCCTGTAGGCAACCTCGACATTGACATAGTAATCAAAGTTAAATTCTTTTACTACGCGCCGCACTACTTCCCCTACCTTCTTGTCTCTCCTGATGCATCCCACCTGCACAGGCCCGGCATCAGGCACCAACCTCTCATTAGGCACGATATAAAACGAATCGCCGCGCCAGGCCAAAACATCCACATTGAAATCACTGCCTGATAGATATTCCATAACTAAAATATCAGGAAACCTGCCTTTTCCGTCCAGTGCCTCCAATAACCAGCCCAGCGTAATCTGCTGCCGTTCGCGGCTTTCAAGAATCATCTTTTTCTTGTCTAAATCATCATCTAATAACCAAAAACCCCTTGCCCCCCTACCTCTCCTGGGCTTAAACACCACCCTTTTTTTTGGATAGCCTAATTCCAAAACAGATCTTTCTAATTCTTTTAAACTATTCGGAATTCTAAAGTCAGGGCAAGGCAGTCCTTTATCCTTTAAAAACTGCAGCATAAGGCCCTTGTCCAAGGCAGTTTTTACCACTTCAAATTCTGAACAAGCAACACAAATCCCTTTTTTCTCGAATCTACGCTTGTAAGAAGCTAAAGCGAGTAGTTCTTCATCGGAAAGAGGCAACACAACGTCTATATTTTCCTTTTCTGCAATATTTAATAACTGCCTGCCATAACCTTCTGATTCGCCTGGCAGGACAACGTAACTCTTATCCGCAAAATGAAAACCTACAGCGTCATGCTTGGCGTCCACTCCCACTATAAATATATTATTATCTGTAGAGTGCCGCAAACTCCTCATCATATTCGGAGCTACTAATCCACCTACACTGGTCATTAAAATACGCGGTTTATGCATTTTTTTTATTTTTCAGAACCATTTTCCAAGTTACAAGACTGTCTTTTTCAATATCTGCCTGGGCCCTCTTGCCTATTACACAATGCAGAAATTTAGGGGGAATGCCATAACCCGGCCGCTTTAAAGTAAGCATCTCTTCTGATATCAACATTCCTTTTGATATCTCTCTATTAGCTACAATGCTCCGCCGCCCCATCCTGATAATCTCTTTCTCCTCTGCAAGTTGTCTTTTAACCCCTGACCCAAGCGCTTTTTCAGTATCTCTTATCGCTTTTACCATACACTTAAACTCTTCTGGTTCTACAGCAAAAGAATGATCAGGGCCCTTTGACCTCCTGCTCAAAGTAATATGTTTCTCGATAACACATGCACCCATGGCCACTGCTGCCGCTGGAACAATCGCATTGCCCATGGTATGGTCTGAATACCCAATAGGGACATGAAAGGTATCCTGCAGGGTAATAATAGATTTCAGATTTATCTGATATATCTCTGCAGGATACAAAACAGTGCAATGAAGCAGAATAACAGCTCTATTTCCTGTAGAATAAACAACTTCTATGGCATCTTTAATCTCTTCCAAAGTAGAGCCGCCTGTAGACAATATGATCGGTTTCTTTTTTCTGGCTGCATACTCTATGGTAGGCAAATCTGTTATCTGGACAGAGCCAAATTTAAATGCGGGCGCCCCTATTTCATGCAATCTGTTTACATCCTCTTTGTGCGACGGCGAAGAAAAACAAACAAGGCCTTTATCCTCAGCGTAAAGTTTTAATTTTTTATACACATTATACGGAAGCTCGCATTTCTTTAACTGCCTATAAACATTTTGTCCTTTAGCCAACGTTGGAAATGAATCAAATTCCTTAGAAATCCAGTTGCCCAGTGTAAAAGACTGAAATTTAACAGCATCGGCTCCTGCACGCTTCGCGGCGTCTATTAATTTACATCCTGTTTTTAAAGACCGGTTATGATTACTGCCTATCTCAGCAATGATAAAACAAGGTTCGTTTTGTCCTATCAATCGTGTTCCCAGTTTGATTTTCTTCATTTTTTCCTCATTCCCGCTTTTAGTCGCTTAAGAATTTATATTACACTATTATTTGTTTTAATCTTGAAATAAAAAACTTCAAATCGCTATCATCGTTGATTACGCTAACGCAGCATCTTATACAATCCATTTCTGGGACATAGCGGATAAGGACATTTGAGTATATTAATCTTCGCGCAATTTCGAAAGATGACCGCTTTTTAAATTTGAATGAGATTATGCCCGCAGAATCTTCTTTGGGCATGGGCGTAAGCATTATTATGCCGGGAATCCTTAAAAGCTCTCTTTTGAAAATCAAGATGCTGCTCATGTTACTATTCAATTTTTTTTCAAAATACTTTCTAAAAATCAATAAGCTTTCCAAAAAACCTGCTACTATTACAGTGCTCCAGGTTGATAGCGCATATTTCCCCGCGCTGTTTACAAAATTAAAAGAGGGGTTTTCTCTTTTTATCCCATGAACGTTAACTATAGCCCGGATGCTGATATCATTAACTGAACACCAGCCGGAAAAAATAGGAGAAACAATTTTAATGCACTTTTTCTTAACAAAAAGGCATCCTATAGTCCGCGGACCCAACAGCCATTTGTAAGACGGAAATGAATAGAAATCACACCTTAATTTTTTCAAATCTACAGGGATGCTTCCTATAGCCTGCGCACCATCAACTAATAAAAGGATTCTATGTTTTTTTGATAAAACAGATATCTTTTTTATCGGCAGGCAACGACCGGTGATATAATCTACGTGACTCAAGGCAATCATCTTGACCTTTGGATTGATTTTATTTTTCAACTCTTTCAATAAATCGCTCTGGCTCAACTTAACTGTTTTTAGAATCCTTATTTTGACAGAATAATCCATCTTAAGTTTTTCTAAAGGGACCTTTAACCCTGAATGTTCGAGCTCGGTAGTTATTATTTCATCGTCCGGTTTCCAACTCAAACCTCTTAAAACAATATTTATACCTTCTGTGGTGTTTTGGGTAATTGCAATCTCTTCTCTGCAAACATTAAGAAACCTGCTTAATAGTCCTTTCAGTTTAACATAATCTGAAAGATATCTCCGCATAAACCCTGGAGAAGACGAGCCCTCCTTAGCCTGTAATAAAAGATGGGAATACATTTTTTTGATAACCGTCATTGCTACAGGGCCGCTTGAGCCAAAATTAAAATATCGCTCATTTAAAAATACCGGGAATTCCTTTTTAATGCTTAACCTTTTCATAATCAACTCTTTTCTTGGAATATTTGCCTAACTATCCTATCTGCGCCTTTACCGTCGACTCTACTTCTCCCATCTTTGCTGGAAACATATCTTGCGTTTCTATTGCGGAATTTGGACAAATAATAGTCTATCTTGCTTAATAAATTCGAATCGTCATACCTGCCCGCAAATCTTAAAAATCCAGTCTCTGCCCATTTTTTTAAGTTTAGTATCTGATTATCCGCAACACAAACCCCTATAGCAGGAACCCCTATCCTTGCAAGCTCATATAGAGTCTGCCCGCCGGCAGAGATAGCTATATCTGATTCTGACATTACCTTTTTCATCTTATTGGCATCGGGATTGTATATCAAATCCGTATTGTTATCTTTCA
>JAHIRR010000110.1 GCA_018818505.1 Candidatus Omnitrophota bacterium
CATTTATTCTAGGACAATGCCCAATGTATTGAGGCACAAATGGGTTTTTTTAATAGCTGTGCTTATCGTATTTATCATGAGCCTGGGATTATTTTTTGTCATAGACAAGGAGTTTATGCCAAAGATAGACCAGCGTGAGTTTATCATGAAGGTAACTATGCTGAGCGGCACAAAATTGGATGTCACGGATAGTGTAGTCAAAAAAATAGAAAAGGTGCTTCTCAGCACAGAAGAGACAGAAGGTGTGGCCATAAATATAGGTTCGAGCAGGAAAAAGGATTATGCGCAGGGGCTTGAGACTATGGGTTCTCATCAATCTCAGATCATAGTAAATCTTAAAAAGTCTAAAAAGTTCGCGCCTACTTCAGAGGTCATAGAAAAACTAAAAGTCAGGCTGGATAAGCTTAATCTGGAAGGCGCGGCAATAGAGTATATTTTACAGGAAAGTATTTTTAAAACCGCGCTCCAGGGCTCAGCGCCTGTTGTGATCGAGGTAAAAGGGAAGGACCTTAAAAAGATAGAGGATATCTCAAAGCATGTTAAGGATGGCCTGGCTGATATAGAAGGTATTTATGGTATCCGCACAAGCCTTACCCAGCCTTCGCCTGAGACAAAGGTAAATATTATAAAAGATAAAGCGGCGCTTTATAATCTTTCAACAGGCTCGATCGCGCAGGCCGCGCATACTGCTATAAAAGGCGTAGTGGCTACTAAATTTAAAGAGGAAGGCAGAGAGATAGACGTAAGGGTGAGGCTGAGGAAAGAGGGCCGCTCCAGGCTTTCTCAGGTCAGGAATATTCTTATACATTCGCCGCTCGACATAGAAGTGCCGCTCTCAGAAGTCGCATACATAACACAGGGCGTAGGGCCGAGTGAGATAAAGAGGCTTGATCAGCAGAGAGCAGTGCTTGTAACAGCGAATATTAAAGATAGGGCGCTGGACAAGGTCATAGCGGATATAAACGATCTCCTTGGGAGAATTGAGGCAGAAAAAATCGGGTCAAGTAAGGGGTTAAGCGAAGCAGAGAAGGATCTTACGATGTCGCTTTCAGGTGAAAGCCAGCAGATGAAAGAGTCTTTTGATTCTTTGAAATTCGCGCTTTTTTTATCAATACTTCTTGTTTACATGATAATGGCAGCTCAGTTTGAATCGCTGTGGCAGCCTTTTGTAATCATGTTTACTGTGCCTTTATCGCTCGTGGGAGTGTTTGCAATATTATTTTTGACCCATACGCCTATAAGTGTAGTTGTTATACTTGGCATCATAATCCTGGGAGGGATAGTCGTTAATAATGGTATTATCCTGATAGATTCTATAAACAAAATGCGCGCAAATGGAGTCGATCTGGTTGAATCTGTTATTGAATCCGGCAAGACAAGGCTCAGGCCTATCTTTATGACGACCATGACTACAGTGCTTGGGCTTTTTCCTCTGGCATTAGGCTTATCAGAAGGTTCGGCATTGCAGAGTCCCATGGCAATAACAGTAATGGGCGGACTTATGGTGTCAACAGTGTTGACACTTTTCGTAATACCTTGTGTATATACTATTGTGGCTGGGATTATTGAAAAAAAAGCAGTATTAAAACCTGCGCCTGTATCGCTGCCAGTAGCAGCGCCTGCAGCGCCGCCAGCTCCAGTAGTTCAGGAAAAGAAAAAGGTCATTGAACTGCCTCCTCCACCTGCGCCTGAATCTAAGCCCGAGCCTGAACCCGAGCCAAAAGCAGAGCCGCCTTCAAAACCTCCAGCTCCACAAAAATTAAACAGGAGGCAGGAGGAATTAGTAGAGCACTTGAAAAAGGCCGGCAGGATCACGCGAAAAGAATATTCAGAGTTATTCAAGATATCCGTTCCTACAGCGGCAAGAGATCTAAAAGAATTGACCAATTAAGGTGTGCTCATCGCCCGCGGGCCATTGGGGCCGGGTAGGTGGTACGAGTTAAAGAGTTAAATACGCGGAAGTTTCGTTAGGTTGCGTAATGTTGCGTGAGGTTTCGTAAGGTTACAAAAGCTATAGATTCCAACGCTTTTTATGCAACTTCACGAAACCTAACGAAACTTAACGAAACCTTACGCAACCTCCGTGTAGTTTAAAGTAGGCAAGCATGAATCTTTCCGAATTCTCAGTAAAACGGCCGATCACGATATTCATGCTATTCTTTGGCATAGTACTCGTGGGGTTCGTGTCTCTGCAAAGGCTTCCTGTTGAATTAAAACCAAATATAGCATATGGCGACATAAGTATTATCATAGCTGTCAGGGGTGGTATGCCTCCACAGGAGGTGGAGAATCTTGTTACAAAGCATGTAGAGGAGGCAGTGTCTACAGCCAGTTATTTAGAGAATCTGTATTCTACCTCAAAGGCGGGGGAATCAAGGATATGGCTTGAATTTGAGCCAGGCACCAATATGGACTTCGCGGCGCTTGAAGTGAGGGAAAAATTTTCAAAGATAAGGGACAAACTTCCACGCGAAATAGAAAAGCCTATCATAGCGCAGTACAAGGAATCTGACGCGCCTGTGCTTTTGCTGGCAGTTACAGGCGAAGGCTATACGCCTGAGATGCTCAGGAAGGTCGTTGATGAGCAGATAAAAGAACGTATGCTGCGCGTGGAAGGCGTTGCGAATGTGGATGTTTACGGGGGCAGGGAGCGCAAGATACTTGTCGAGGTGGATAAACACAAGCTCTATCAATACAATATCCCTATGGAGAGCGTTGTCAATTCTCTCGGGGCAAACAACTTGAATTTACTGGCCGGAGATATTGAGCGCCGTAAGGATAAATATCTCGTAAGGATAATGGGAGAGTTTAAGTCACTCGATGACATAAGAAATATCGGTATCACTACCACGCCGCAGGGGTCCATTCTTAAGCTTAAAGATATCGCAAAGGTAAAAGATTCTTTTTTAGAACCTGTCAGCTATGCGAGGACAGATATAGAGCCGGTAGTGTCTCTTTATATACAGAAAGAATCAACAGCTAACACCATACAGGTGGTATCTGACGCTCAGGAAGAGCTCAAGCTCTTGAAAAATAAATTAGACAGGCGGATATTTATAAAAGCGACACTGAATCAGGCAAATACCATAAACGAAGCCATAAATTCTGTCAAGAATTCGCTTGTCTACGGGGCGATCTTCGCAGTCATAGTACTATTTCTATTTTTAAGAAATATAGGCCCCACCTCTATAATAGTAGCCACCATACCCATATCTGTTATGGCCACTTTTATATTGATGTATTTTAATCAGATATCCATAAATGTTATGACGCTCAGCGGCCTGGCCCTGGGAATAGGTATGCTTGTGGATAATTCTATTGTGGTGCTGGATAATATTGATAAAAAGAAAAAGAAATTGGCGTTATCGGCCCAAGGACAAAGCAAGGATTATACGCAGTCGATTGTAAGCGGCGCCTCTGAAGTGGGGCTGGCAATAGTCGCTTCTACCGTAACTACTATAATAGTATTTTTACCTTTTATTTTCGTTAACAAGGCCACTCGTATGCTGTGGAGCGGCCTTGCGCTGACTGTAACGTATTCGCTTTTGAGTTCGCTCTTTGTCGCGTTAACGCTCGTGCCCATGTTGTCCGACCGCATCAGGGATATGCGCCCTGTCCGACCTGCGAGGCCGGACAGATGGAAGATAAAAGAATATTATAGAAATTTTTTAAGTATGAGTTTGCGGTTTAGATATATATTTATTGCAGCAGCTTTTGGCATTTTGGTGCTGGCATTATTATTGGGATCCAGGATAGAGAAGGAATTTATGACAGGGACAG
>JAHIRR010000011.1 GCA_018818505.1 Candidatus Omnitrophota bacterium
CGTCCACTAAAACTATTGTATCTGGTTTTAATTTTGTTATAACTCCAGTATAATTTTCTGGCGTGACACCTGTGTTTATGACTTCATGGGAAGTTTTTCCTTTTATGGCATCAGCAAGACGCGGACCAATACCATCGTCTCCCCTGTCTCTATTGCCGATACAGACTATGGCGACTTTACCTTTTAAAATGCTTCTTATGTGTTTAATGTGATTTCTCTTCTGCACTTTGGACAGAGTGTTTTTACGCGGTCCTGGCGAGTTAGTTCATCTGATTTTTCAACCTTAAGGTATGCCAATTTTAGATCTTTTAACGCGGATAAATATGAGGTAGGGCTTGAGTATGCAAGAGGGCCAAGTCTTTTTGCGACCCAGATCAAATGCTCCTTTGCTCCTACTGTACAGCCGCAGCCTTCGCACAGCACCAGTTCCTTTTCAACAGAATTCACTGCCTCGTTCCTGTCAAATACTGCCAGGTCATCTAATTTATTGGTCTGTTTTATTCCTTCTTTAGTGATGCATGCGACCTGACACTGGCCACAGAATATACAGCTCTCATAACGCACTGTAAGTTTACGCATTGGAGGATCGCCATTAACATTATCCTCCATCTTTATACACCCAGTCGTACATACCTCGGCACACGCCCCGCAGCCAACGCATTCATCGTCATTATAAACAGGCTGGCCCCTGTACCGCTCTGGCGGCACATGAGGCTTAAACGGAAACTTCGACGTATAAGGACCTTGAATCAATGCCTTAATCGCTTCAATCAACTCTCGTATCTTCGGATATTTCATATTCTTGCTTGCTATGTTCATTGTTCCATTGTTGTATTGTTAACAATGAAACAATTCAACAATGGAACTATTGATTATCCTCCGCATATCTATCCACCACGCTCTTCTCCCACAGCTTCACGCCTGATTTATGCGCGGCTCGCGCAAGTGCATGAGCAGACACTGGAGAAGTAAGTATCAAAAATGCCATACATAAAAGCGCCTTCATGCCAGCCGCCACAAAACCATGGATAAGAAAAGCGCCGAATAATATGCTGCAAGTCCCTAAGGTCACGCACTTGGTGGATGCCTGCAGACGATTATAGACATCCGGCAGCCTCACAAGGCCCAGACACCCGATAAAATCAAAGAAAACCCCAACAGATATGAATACTAATCCGATTATATTAATCATATTAACTCGCTTCGCTCGTTAATACACAGATAATCGCAGATTGCATGGCAACTACAAAGCTTTACAGATGATCGCAGATACAGACATCTGTGATTATCTGTTTCTTTTAATCTGTGATCATCTGTGTATAAATCAATCATCGAATGATTTTCCTTCTAAAAATTTAGCTAGAGCAAGTGTAGCTATAAAACTCTGCAGCGCCCATGCGATCGCTATATCAATATACCAGCTCCTGCCAGTAGAAATACCCATGATAGCGCAAAAACCGACTATCAATACACCCAGCATATCAATAGTAACTGCCCTGTCTGCAGAAGTCGGCCCTCTCATTATACGATACAGGCATAATATGCACGCGAATAAAAGGATGTAAAACGCCCTTTGTAAAAACCCCGAGAAAGGCAGGCCTGGATAGAAAAGAATCGAAAAGGGCCTGAATAAAATCACAGCCATTACTGCCAGAATAAAAATAAGTCCTATAATATAACGAGTTCTACTCTTTTTCATTCAAATATCCTCTTTAAAATACTCTCGAATCTCTCAACTATTGCCTTGGTTGCCTTTTCAATGTCCTTATGCCTTACCTCTATCCAATGCACGTATAGATAGCCATTCTCTTTATCTATATCGACAGTAAGTGTGCCGGGCGTAAGTGTAATAGAATTCGCCAAAAACGTAAGGGCCGCGTCTGATTTAAGTATAGTCTTTACCTTGACTATGCCTGGATGGATAGGCAGGTCAGGATGAAGCACCCTGTAAGCCACGTCAATATTTGCCTTGAAACATTCCCAGATAAAAATAGGTACATAATATAAAAACCAGATATATCTTCCCGGATGCGCAAAAAGATGCACCCTTTTTATAAAAAGATCGCCTGTCATAAACACGACAAATCCTGACGCCAGGACACCTATAATTAAATGCTGCCAACTAGGTATCCAGGTAAGGAATGTCCATGCAACAAGCCCTAATATGAATAATATAATCCTGCTTAACATTTTAATTCTTTCTTAACGCGAATTCTCGCGAATCAAACGCTGATATTCGCGAATATTCGTCCCTCGACTTCGCTCGGGACTAAGAATACTGAGCTTGTCGAAGGATTCGCGTTGGATTTGCGTATATTCGCGTTTAATTATTATTTATTTACCAATCGCTCCAAAAACAGCTGTAATATAATCCTGTCCAGCCAGCACTGTATCCCTTGCCACATTAAGAAAATCACCAGCAACGACTGGCAATAAAAGCGCTCCACCCACAACACAGATAACTGCCAGGGCGATCATGGAAACCTTCATAAAAAACGGCACTTCCTTTATCTGATTCAACTTCTCCTTTAACTCGCCAAAAAATCCATATCTCTGCACCTTCATGAATGAAGACAGAGTCAATATGCTTGCCAGAACAGCCCAGAATGCATACGCAAAATGCTGCGCCTCTATACACGCAACAATAATAATTAGCTTACTCCAAAACCCATTAAAAGGCGGAATTCCAGCGATAGACATGGACGCTATAAGCGAGGTAGCCCCTGTAACAGGCATCCTTTCTTTTAACCCGCCCATCTTCTGCAGATCCTTTGTGCCTGTCGCGTATTCAACCGCGCCAGAATTCAAAAATAAAAGTGACTTAAACACTGAGTGATTGAATAAATGGAATAAGCCTCCCAAGATTCCAAGCGGCGTTCCCAACCCTATCCCCAGCGCCACATATCCGATCTGACTTATAGAGTGATATGCCAGGAGTCTCTTCATATCCCATTGTCCAAGCGCCAGAAATACGCCAAAGATCATGGATAGCGCCCCAAGCATCATTAATACAGATGAGATCTCAGGAGTAATACCTAATACGCTAAAAAATATCCTCACCATTGCGTAAACGCCAAGTGACTTGATGAGCACGCCTGAGAGCATTGCGGAAATAGGGGCCGGCGCGGATGGATGCGCGTCAGGAAGCCATGCGTGAAAAGGGACAAGCGCTGACTTAAGGCCAAAGCCCATCAGGAACAATACACTGACCAGTAAAACTATGCGCGGACTGCCTCCCTCAAGCAATGCCATGGACATATCAGCCATGTTCAATGTAGAGGTAATGCCATATAAAAACACAATGCCTAATAATATAAAGGAAGATGCCACTGTGCCCATCACCGCGTATTTAAATGACGCCTCGAGCTCCTCGTGCTCTGTTCCAAATGCCACAAGGGCATAGCTTGAAATAGCGGCGATCTCCAGGAACACATAGAGATTAAACATGTCTCCGCTTATAATGACTCCGTTCATGCCTGCTACCATAAGTAAAAACAAACAATAGAAAACCCATTTCTCAGTATATTTCTTCATGTAATCTATTGAATAAATGCTTATGAAAAACGCGATCACATTAATCGTGACCAGCATGAATGCAGTGAGTCCGTCTATAACCATCGCAATGCCTATGGGTGGCGCCCACCCGCCTACCTTATAGACCATGACCCCGTTCTCTTTAAACAAAATGACCGCAAATATCGAGATCACTGCCAGAGAAAATGTTGCCAGGGCTGAGAGCGCATCTGAAAACCCCTTTACCTTTTTTCCAATAAGGGAATTCACAAACGCTGCCGCAAGTGGTATCGCTACAATTAGAGGTATTATATTATGCGGCATAACTAACCTTTTAACCTTCGGATCTTCGTAATATCAAAAGTCCTGTATTTTTCATACACCCTCATCGCGATAGCCGCGATAAGGGCAGTGACTGCGAGTCCTATGACTATAGCGGTCAGGACCAGCGCCTGCGGCAATGGATCCACCATGCCTAGTATTTCCTGATCAGGAGAATGTATAGGTGCGCGGCCATTCATCCTGTAACCGATCAGTATAAAAAATAGATTTACCGCATACTCCATTATGGCGATCCCTATGATTATCTTTATAAGATTACGCTTCCTTAATATGCAATATAGCCCGACACAAAAAAGCACCAGACACAAAAAATAAACTGTCATTTCTCGCTATCCTCTCCAGGTATCTTCAATAAGACCAGCGTAATGAAAATAATAAAAAGGCCTGCGCCCACCTTAAAACATATTGCCAGATTATATAAAGGAATGAGGCCTGAGCTAAAAAGCGTAAAAGGCTCTCCCTTTGACAGAAAATTCAAAAAGAAATAACCGCTCGCGATGCCGATAAGCGCAAGTGTTATAAAAAGTATCGCGCCAAGACTTTCAAAAAACGAGGCAATGGCCTGGTTTACTTTTTTAAAAGCAATCTCTTTGCCAAATGCCAGCATAATATGTATAAAAGAAAGCGCGATGATCACGCCGCCCGCGAATCCGCCTCCCGGACTCAGGTGCCCATGACTAACAATGTAAATGCCGAATAAGATTATCAGGCCTACTGTCAGGCGCGTAATCGTCTTTACTATTAAAGTCATGCCCTTTTCGTTCATATAAAATCCTTCTAACATGGACAACTTCGTAAGTTACCCTTTGGGTAACTTACGAAGTTGTCCATGGAATTACCTCTTCCTTCCTACTTTACGTATAACTGCCAGGACTCCGATCACAGCTGTAAAAAGAATGGTTGCCTCACCCAGTGTATCATAG
>JAHIRR010000111.1 GCA_018818505.1 Candidatus Omnitrophota bacterium
CAGGTGAGATCGCAGGGCTCAAGGTGTTGAGGATAATCAATGAACCGACCGCGGCATGCCTTGCTTATGGCCTGGACAAGGTCGGCAAAGAGATGAAGATAATGGTGTTTGATTTTGGCGGAGGTACGCTTGATGTCACCATCATGGATATGTGGTATGACAAGGAGCATAGTGCCAGCGGCTTTGAAGTAAAATCCACGAATGGTGACACGCATCTTGGCGGAACAGACATGGATAATGTATTGATAGATCATATCGCGAATCAATTTAAAAAAGAGACAGGCATAGATCTCAAGAGCGACAAAATGGCAACGCAGCGCTTAAGAGAGGCAGCTGAAAAGGCAAAGGTCGAGCTCTCAAGCACGGTTACAACAGATATAAACCTGCCTTTTATTACAGCGGATGCCAGCGGGCCAAAGCATTTGACCATGGCTATAAACAGAGCAAAGTTGGAAGAATTGGTCGGACCCATAGTGGATCGCTGCAGCGCTCCTGTTGACAATGCTCTTAAGGACTCAGGACTTACGCCTAATGACATAGACAAGATCATTATGGTAGGCGGCCCTACGAGGATGCCTGTTGTGCAGAAGTTTTTAGAGGAGCATGTCGGTAAAAAGATAGAGCGCGGCATAGATCCGATGGAGTGCGTTGCGCTTGGCGCGGCAACTCAAGCTGCTATTATAAAAGGTGACGCGAAAGAAGTCTTGCTTCTGGATGTCACGCCGCTTTCTCTGGGCATAGAGACGTTAGGAAGCGTTTGCACAAAACTTATTGAGCGCAACACCACGATACCTACGAAAAAGAGCCAGGTATTTTCAACAGCCGCTGACAATCAGCCGGCAGTTACAGTGAGGGTCTTGCAGGGCGAGCGCCAGATGGCGAATGATAATACTGAACTCGGGAGATTCGATCTCGTAGGCATACCGCCGGCGCCTCGCGGCATACCGCAGATAGAAGTTACCTTTGACATTGATAGAGACGGTATTGTGCATGTAGGCGCAAAGGATCTTGGCACAGGCAAGGAGCAGACGATCAAGATAACAGCCCCCAAGAAGCTCTCAAAAGAAGAGATAGAAAAGATGGTCAAGGATGCGGAGAAATTTTCCGAAGAGGATAAGAAAAAGAAGGAAGAAGTAGAGATAAAGAATCAGGCAGATACGCTAGCGTATTCTGTTGAAAAGTCGCTAAAGGATTTTGGCGACAAGGTTACGCAGAATGAAAAATTAAAGATCGAGCAAGGCCTGAATGATTTAAAAGAGGCAATAAAAGGCAGCGATGTTGAAAAGATCAAGAAAGGCATGGAGGAGCTGTCAAAGGCAGCGCATAAGTTAGCTGAAGAAGTGTACAAGGCAGCTCAGGCAAAACAGGCCCAGGCGCAGCCAGGAGCTGCTGGCCCACAGCCAGACGCGGCTAATCCTGAAGAGTCCAAGAAGAAAGATGGCGACGAGGTTATTGACGCGGAGTTTAAGGAGAAGTAACACGAAATAACCAATAACCAAGATACAATGATCAAATAAATTCTCCGCCTTCGGCGAGACCTCGCTGCAAAGCAGCGGGCAATTACCAATAATCAATAACCAAACATATTGCTAACATGGGTTTGGTTATTTGAATTTGGTTATTGGTCATTGTTTGGTTATTGTTTCTTGTATCTTGGTTATTTCGTTATACACAAAGCGAGCTATACAATGACAACAAAACGTGACTACTACGAGATACTGGGGGTGCAGAAGGACGCGAGTGTGGATGAGATAAAACGCGCGTATAGGGGGCTTGCGCTTAAGTATCATCCTGATCGAGTGGTTCCGGATAAAAAGACAGAGGCTGAGAGCAGATTTAAGGAAATCTCAGAGGCCTATGCAGTGTTGTCTGATCCTCAGAAGAAGAGCCAGTATGACCAGTTTGGCCACGCCGGCATAGATTCCCGCTACAGCGCAGAGGATATTTTCAGAGGCGCTGATTTCGGCAGTATCTTTGAGGACATGGGTTTTGGCGGCGGCCTGGGAGATATGCTTAGCGGCATATTCGGCGGTGGTTTTTCTTCAAGGAGAAGAGG
>JAHIRR010000112.1 GCA_018818505.1 Candidatus Omnitrophota bacterium
AACTGGAGATTCTCGCAGCTCGAGCATATTAAAGAAGACGATATTTACGAGTATACCCCGGAACAGATTGTGCAGATGGCGCTGGATAAGGGTATAAAGATTATATCCTGGACCTATAATGACCCTGCGATCTGGTTGGAGTTTATACAGGATACAGCTCGGTTAGCCAGAAGACATGGCATTTTAAGTCTTTTTAAGTCAGCTTTGTTTCTAACTCCTGAGGCTATCGAGGCATTCATGGAAGTGATAGATATTTTCAGCATCTCAGTGAAGAGCCTAAACCCAGAATTTTACCGTCGCCTGACAGGCGGGTGGATGGAGCCTGTTATCAAAGGCACAAAACAGATCTTTGATGCCAAGAGACACCATATAGAGATAAGTAATCTCGTAGTAACAGGCGCGAATGACAATGAAAAAGACTACATTGATTTCATCAATTGGGTCAAGAGAGATCTTTCAGTAGATGTCCCTATTCATTTTGTCCGCTTTCACCCTAACTATAAATATACAGACGTTTCAAGGCCAACAATAGAGACTCTTCAGAAGGCCAGAGATCTGGCTAAGAAGGCTGGCATAAGACATTGTTATTTGGGCAATGTATTTATGCATGAAGGCGCTAATACATATTGTGCCAACTGCGGCAGTCTCCTTGTAGAAAGAAGGGGTTTGAATGCCAAGGCCCTTGACTTAGAATCCAACTGTAGAGGTTACATATGCAGGAAATGTAAGAACGTTACTGGCATAAAACTCTTAAAGAATGAGGATAGATTACATGAAGACGTTCAGATATAAATGGAATGACGAGATATGGTTGCTTCATGTAGAGGCAAATAATACGAGTCGCTATAGCAAATCCCTACTATACTCGCGTATTATAAGCAACGGCAATAATGGCCAAAAGAACAAAGTTTTAGTAAAACCTGGAGAGAGTTTCAGATTTATCCTTTCCAGAGGCAGTGTTCAGGAGACAGGTCTGGATATCAGATTTGATAAAGATCTTTTAGTGAAGATATTCAGGCTTCAGGACAGGGCCTATCTCCCTGGTGATTCAGACATATGTTATTCAAATAAGGTAGAAAATTGATGAAGAAAATACTATTTCTGAATTCAACTTTAGATATTGGGGGCGCCGAGAAGATGTTTTGTGAATTAGTGAGGCATCTTGATAATACTAAATTTAATAAGAAAGTATATTGTTTTTATAGCCCGGGAACTTTGGGGGAAGGCCTTATTTCAGAGGGTATAAATTTAGAACACAGTTTAATAAGAAATAGATATGACCTGGTAGGAATATTTAAATTCTTCTTTATGCTAAAAAAAGAAAAAGCGGATTTATTATATATAGAGAATTCACCTTTGACTCTATTCTGGGGCTTTTTATTCGGCAAGATAACCAAAGTACCTTTTATGGCAACAGTTGTGCATTTTATGAAAAAACCATCGTTGTTACTCAGATTGAAATCAGGATTTGTCAGCAGGCTTATATTAACCAGGTTAGATAGGGTAGGTGTGGTGTCTAAGGCAAAGATGGACTCTCTTACAAAGGAATATAGATTAAGACCAGAAAAAGTTATGTTGATAAATAATGCGATAGACATAGGTGCATTTACAGATATTAAAGATACCAATGTGTTGAAAAAAGAAATAGGTATTTATAAAGACGAGAAGATTATAGGCATGGTAGGGAGATTGGTGGACGAAAAGGCATATGACGTTTTTTTAAGATCAGCGCAGAAGATTTTAAATAGTGTTCCAGAGAGTAAATTTTTAGTTGTGGGAGACGGAGGAGAGAGATCGGCCCTTGAAGGATTAGCTGGAAAATTAGGGATCAGAGAACATGTAATATTTTTAGGGCAGAGACAGGATATAGCTGCCCTTGTTTCTTTGTTTGACGTTGCAGTGCTTTCTTCAAGAGCAGAATCATTTCCTGTTGTGCTGCTGGAATATATGGCAGCTTCAAGGCCTGTGGTCGCAACTAATGTAGGAGATAATTCTAAGATTATTAGCGATAACGAGTCAGGTCTTCTCGTGCCACCCGAAGATCCTGAGGCGCTTGCTGGCGCCGTAATAGAGTTACTTAACAATAATGAGAAGGCTAAAAAAATGGGGATTGCTGCAAGAAAAAAGGCAGAGAGCAGGTTTTATTTAAAGCAGATGATAGATAAAATGGAAAGATTTTTTCTGGATCACGTTTCACCTGCGAGTATGCAACATGTAATAATGGTAGGCCCTCGCTTGGATGTAAGGGGCGGGATATCTTCTTTTGCAAAATATTGCCTTGGATCAGATCTATCCAGGAAGTTTAAGATAACTTATCTCCCGACAACAATCGATGCCAGTAAAGCTTTAAAGTCATTTTACTTTATTGGGACTTTTATCTTTTTTCTTATTAGATTGATATCAGATAGAAGCATAAAGATCATCCATATTTATACCGCCTCCAGGGGGAGTTTTTACAGAAAGGCAATTATTTTATCTTTATCCAAGTTATTTATGAAAAAGACCATATTTCATATAGAGGCTGGTGGTTTCGACGTATTCTACAATACCTCTCACGCAGTTAGGAGATTTTGTATAAGAAGGATATTAGGTCTTTCTGACACAATAGTAGTTTTATCAAAGACATGGTTTTCAGAGGTAAGCAGAATGACCTCCAACACAAATATAAAAGTAATACCAAATTCTGTAGATACAACTGCGTTTGAATCTATTGTTAGTAAAAGAGAATATTCTAAATTGAATGTGCTGATCTTGGGGCGCCTTGAACACCGCAAGGGCACATATGACATATTGGATATAGTCCCTGCTGTTTTGAAAAAAGTACCTGATGCTAAATTTTATTTTGCAGGTGACGGAGATGTGAAGAAGGTAGCAGACATATGCAGAAAACGGGGGCTTGAAGAGAACGTGATCCTGCTGGGATGGCTCAAGGGAGACAGTCTGCTTGATGCGCTCGAAAACGCATCTATATTTTTGTTACCCTCCTATAATGAAGGGCTTCCAGTCGCAATGTTAGAGGCCATGGCTTCAGGGTTGCCTGTAATTTCTACAAAGGTAGGAGCAATACCTGAAACAGTAGAAGATGGCATAAATGGATTTTTGGTAAATCCAGGCGAGAAGCAAGAGCTCGCCGCTAAGATCGTGTATTTACTTAAGAATAGAAAATTAAGAGAAAAGATAGGAAAAAGTAACGCTGAAAGGATACATTTAATCTTTGGGTTGGATCGTATTGCTGATAGAATTCACGCAGAGTATAACCATTTATTAAAGCTATAGAGGGATATATGAACAGGCTTATCTGGTATATAAGAAGATTATCGCGTATGTCTATTCCTGAGGTAATTCACAGGGTGTATAAGTTTATACAGCTAAATTTCAAAAGGCTCACCACAAACCCCGATGTGGATTTAGAAAAGGTCTTGAAAGAAAATAAGAAGGATAGAGTTTTTTATTTTGATCTAACTGCGACCCATAAAATGAAAGATGAATTTTTGAGACTCTTTCCAGATAGAATAAAACATATTATTGCCGATGCAGAAGAGATATGCGGCCATAGGTTTAAGATATTTAACTTGGACTGGAGAGCAGAACAAGAAATAGACTGGCATAAGGATGTACCAACAGGAAAGAGATGGCCTTTGACTTACTGGGTGGATATAGATTTCAGAAATAGACATGATTTTAGAGAGATCAGGTTTGTATGGGAATTGAATAGACATCAGCATCTTGTGACTTTAGGTCAGGCGTATATTCTTACGCAGGATAAAAGATTTGCAGAAGAGGCAAAGGCCCAGATCTTATCATGGATAGGGCATAATCCCCCGTATATGGGAGTGAACTGGGCGAGTCCACTAGAGATAGCCCTGAGACTCATCTCTTGGTGTTGGGTGTATAAATTTATAGAATCAGCAGGGATATTTTCTAAAGGGGCTAAAAGTGAATTTTTGAAATCTATCTATTTACAAAGTGAGTTTACGGCAAATAATCTTTCCAAATATTCATCTGCAAATAATCACTTGATAGGCGAGGCGTGCGGCTTAATAATTACGGCGTTAACTTTTCCAGAATTTAAGAATTCTGAAAAGTGGCTGGATAAAGGCAGATCTATCCTGTTTACGGAAATCCTGCAGCAGGTGTATCCTGATGGCGTTACAAAGGAGCAGGCGTTCCATTATCAGGGATTTATTATGGAACTTTTTGTGCTCGCAGCGCAGGACCTAATAAGAAACAATATAGAAATACCTGAAAATGCTATGAATAGGTTTTTTTCCATGTCGGAATTCGTAATGAATATCATTGACTCTAGAGGCAAGGTGCCTCTTGTCGGAGATTCTGATGATGGAAGGGCTATAAAGTTGTCCAGTAACAAGGATTTTAGCCTGTTTAAGTCAATTTTGACGAGCGGATGTATTTTATCGCATAGGGGTGATTTCAAAAACAAGGGCGGCGCTTTTAATGAGGAGCATTTTTGGATTTTCGGACTCAAGGGATATAATGATTATCGATCTATCAGGGTCAAAAAGCCTGCGCTAAGTTCAAGGCTTTTTGAAAAAGGCGGCTACGCTGTTTTTAGAAACGGTAGAGACGAGGTCCTTCTGATGGATTGCGGAGATCTGGGTTACACTTCAATAGCAGCTCATGGCCATGCAGATCTTTTGAGTGTAACGCTGGTCGTAAATGGAGCGGAACTATTAGTGGACCCCGGCACTTATTTATATCATACAGGAGGCGCATGGAGAGACTATTTCAGGGGTACGAGCGCTCACAATACAATTACACTGGATGATAAGAATCAGTCAGAGATAGTGGGTCCTTTTATGTGGGGAGCAAGGCCTTTACCCAAGATAGAGAGATGGGAAAGTTCCAAAGATATGGATTATATATCTGCCGCGTATAAAAATTCCAGGATCAGACACAGGAGAACTATTTGTTTTGATAAGAAGAACAGGCTCTGGCGCATAGAGGATTTTTTGAATACGCCCGGGCAGGGTACAATAAGGCAATATTTTCACTTGCCTCCAGCAGCAAAGATCAGACGATTGGATTCCAATGTGATCGAGGTAAAGAATCAAGGAATGTATCTATATATGACACTGGATAAACGTTTAACCGTTGATGTAAAAAAAGGCGGGTTAAATCCTATTTTGGGCTGGAGCTCAGATATCTTTGGTGAAAAGGTAGAGAGCCAGACACTTGTCAATACAGCTGTTATAGATAGCGCGGAAAAATTCACGACATTTTTGCGCGTCTCGAATAGAAAGTTATCGAGGATTAAAAGATGAACAGGAGAAAGACTTTAAGCGTATTTGGGCTTGGATATGTAGGCGTAGTCACAGCGGCCTGTCTTGCTGAACAGGGCTATCGCATTATAGGTGTTGATGTGAGCAGAAAAAAATTAGAGCGCATAAATAAAGGCAAGAGCCCTGTTGCCGAGAAAGGCATTGACGTGCTGGTATCCAAGGCAGTAAAGAAAAAGAGATTTTTGGTAACTGTCTCTGCGAAGCACGCAGTCTTAAATAGCGAGGTTTCTATAGTGTGCGTTGGCACGCCTTCCATGGAAAACGGCGCAATAGACCTTTCGCATCTCAAGGACGTCTCAAGAGAGATAGGAACTGCGCTGAAGGGGCTACGAAGATACCATACTGTGGTCGTAAGAAGCACCATGCTGCCAGGCACAACAGAAGACGTCATCGTACCTCTTATAGAAAATGCCTCGTCTAAAAAGGCGTTTAAGGATTTTGGAGTACTGGTCAATCCTGAGTTTATGAGAGAAGGTAATTCAATAGAGGATTTTTATAAGCCGGCAAAGGTGATACTGGGCAGCAAGAGTAAAAAGGACGAAGAGATCCTGCGTTCGATATACGGGTTCATAGACGCGCCTTTTATATCAGTAGATTTCAGGACAGCGGAATTTTCAAAATATCTCGATAATATGTTTCATGGCCTAAAGATTGTATTTGCGAATGAGATAGGCGCTTTTTCTGAGAAGTTTGACCTGGACGGCAAAAAGGCCATGGAGATCCTGTGTATGGACAAAGAGTCAAATATTTCCGCTAGATATTTAATGCCTGGCTTTGCGTTTGGCGGTTCGTGCCTGCCAAAGGATTTAAGAGCGATTTTATAT
>JAHIRR010000113.1 GCA_018818505.1 Candidatus Omnitrophota bacterium
ACAAAAGAAGATTTGAAACTGGCAAAGATGTTATGCAGATCCAGATATAAGTAATAACTTAGAGGTTACATGAGGTTACATGAGGTTACAAGAGGTTACACGAAGTTACAGGAGGTTACAAAGAGATGGCTAGCTGCGTTTTTAGTGCAACCTCTTGTAACATCTTGTAACATCCTGTAACTTCTTGTAACCTCCATGGTGTCATTTACAAAGGGAGGCATATATGCGCATAGGCATAGGTTATGACATACATAGATTCATTGATGATAAGCCTCTTATGCTGGGCGGGATCGAGATCCCGCATATCAAAGGGCTTTCCGGGCACTCAGATGGCGATTCGCTCCTGCATGCGATATGCGATGCAATACTTGGGGCTGCAGGCATGGACGATATAGGCCATCAGTTTCCGGACAATGACGATAGATATGCTGGTATAGCGAGCAGCGAGCTATTAAAGATGGTCGCGGATAAGATAAATAAAAAAGGCTTTAAGGTCGACTATGTGGATTCTGTGATCATATTAGAGGAACCAAAGATAGCGCCTTTTAAAGATGCTATGAAACAGGAGATAGCGAAGATTCTAGGCATAGGTAAGGAAAACGTCAATGTTAAGGCAACGACACAGGAAGGCGTTGGCGCGCTTGGCCGAGGCGAGGCCATAGCGGCATACGCTGTCGCCTCCCTCGAAAAGTAGACAAAACAGACAGTGACTGTTTTGTCTACTTTTCTGAGATAGGGAAAATGAAGATATATAATACGCTTAAGAGAAAAAAGGAAAGTTTTGAGCCCAAGAAAAAAATTAGTATGTACGTGTGCGGGCCAACAGTCTATGATGCACCCCATATCGGCCATGCAAGAAGCGCTTATGTATTCGATGTGATCCGCAGGTATTTTGAATATAAAAAGTACCGGGTTACTTTTGTGAGAAATGTCACTGATGTCGATGATAAGATAATAAATAAAGCGAGAGATGAATTTAAAGGAGAGGATTTAAATAGCGCGGTAAAAAAGGTCTCGAATAAATATCTCAAGATCTATCATAAATACATGGATGATCTGGGTATCAAGCGGCCTGATAAAGAGCCAAAGGCCACAGAGTATATAGGTAAGATGAAGGATTTTATCGCTATATTAATTGAGCGGCATATGGCTTATGAATCAGATGGAGATGTGTATTTTAATATTAAAAAGGCAAAAAAATACGGCAAATTATCAAATCAGAGCCTTGAGATGTTAGAATCAGGGGCAAGAATTACCCCTGGCGAAAATAAAAAAGATCCGCTTGATTTTGCTCTTTGGAAAAAGGCTAAGGAGGGTGAGCCTTATTGGGAGAGTCCATGGGGAAAAGGCAGGCCTGGCTGGCATATAGAATGCTCGGTAATGAGCTTGGATATTTTAGGAGACGAGTTTGACATACACGGCGGAGGCATAGACCTTATCTTTCCGCATCACGAGAACGAGATAGCGCAATCAGAGGGCGCAGGAAAAAAATTCGCGCGTTTTTGGATACACAACGGCCTTTTGACTATCAATAAAGAAAAGATGGCCAAGTCCCTGGGGAATTTTATTACTGTGGACGAGGTGTTGAGTAAATATTCGGCAGATGTGCTTAAGATATTATTCTTGCAGACTCATTATTCGCATCCGGTAGATTTTTCGTGGGAGAGGATGGAAGAGGCAAAGCGGGCGATGGAGAGGTTTAGTATACTTTTAAATAAGATACAAAGATTGCAGGCTGATTCTGATTTTAGATTAAATAATAGTGAAAATCCTAACTTTAATAGTTGTATAGGCGATTTTAAAGCTAAATTTGAAGAAGCCATGGATGATGATTTTAATACTGCCGAAGCTATTGCAGTTTTATTTGAAATCGTTACGTATACTAACAAAAATATATTAAATAATAGTTGTAGTTTTTCTAATTTACAACATGTTGATAAGATTTTATATGAATTAGGCGCAGCGCTTGGTTTGTTTAGTGGAAAGAGAGTGTTTCCTGTAAAGCTTAAAGTATCAGAAAAAGACATAAAGAAGTTAATAGATACTAGGAACAAGGCCAGGCAGAAAAAGGATTTCAAGACAGCGGATAAGATTAGGAAAGAATTGGAAGAAGCAGGTATTATATTGGAAGATACAAAGGCTGGGACTACATGGAGAAAGGGCTAACTTAGCATGATAAAAGAATTTGTGAAAGGTAAAACAGCTGTTTTTGTAGATGCGTCTAATATTTATTTCTCTCAGGGTAAACTTGGCTGGCGGATCGATTTTTTAAAATTAAAGAGATATTTTGAAGAACATGCCAAATTAAGCAGTATATATTATTACACTGCTTATGATCCAGAATACCCTAAACAGCGGAGATTTTTAGATTTTTTAGAGATAATCGGATATATAGTAAGAAAGAAAAAAGTGAAATTTATAAAAGATCTTACATTAGAAGAAGGGGGTTTTCGTAAAGGAAACCTTGATGTAGAATTGACCATCGATGCTGTACATAATAAAGATGATTTTCAATCCTTTGTCCTTTTGTCAGGAGATAGCGATTTCGAAGCGCTAATAAAATATATGAGGGAACATAAAAAATATTGCATAGTTGTTTCCACAAAAGACCACGTGTCTATAGAGTTAATTGCTCAAGCAAAATTTATTGATTTGAAAAAATTAAAGGAAGAGATTAAATTGCTTAAAAAATAAGTCCCCCTGGCCAATGACCAAGGGGAAGTTTGGTTCTGTCTCATCGTAATGAGACCATATAATTATAGCATAGCATATGATATTGTCAAGGAAAAAATAGTCCAAAGTGTAATCGATGAGTTATTAGGAGTATAAGTGTCATTGCGAGCGACCGAAGGGAGCGAAGCAATCTCAAAAGAGAGATTGCTTTGTCGTCGCTTCGCTCCTTCTCGCAATGACAAGTTTATGCTATATCTCATCTACCCCCGATAACTCACCGATTACTTTGGAGTAACCTGTGAGTTATCGGGGGGGGGGGCGCTTTGACAAGGGCCTAAGCCTATTTGAAAAATGAAAAATAAATTAGAGCTCACATGGTTTAATAAGGATAAGAGCCTTTATTATGACATAAAGAAAGGCGAGTATGTCTGGGTTGACAGGAATGACCCGCGGGTAGCTGAGCCGAGGATTTTGATTGAAAAGAAAAGCTTTGGCGATTCAAAAGCAGAGAACCTTTTAATTAAGGGAGATAATCTTTTAGCCTTAAAGGCCCTCCAGCCTGAATTTACAGGAAAGATAAAACTTGTCTATATAGACCCGCCATTTAATACAGGGCAGGCATTTGAACATTATGAGGATGGGATTGAACATTCTATCTGGTTAACTATGATGAGGGACCGATTGTTGATAATCAGAGAGTTATTGTCTAACAGTGGTTCCATATGGATTCATCTTGATGACATAGAATCGCATTATTGTAAGGTAGTAATG
>JAHIRR010000114.1 GCA_018818505.1 Candidatus Omnitrophota bacterium
GAAAGAGCCAGGCGTAATAGCAAGGCTTTTTGAGGTGAAGTTTTTGCTCGGCCTCGGGCTTTGGCCTGGCAGCAGCAGTTTTAAGCTGACTAAGGGCGTGCTGGCCACATTGGCGTGTTTTGAAAGAGACAGCTGGCAGATATCTTCCAAGATAAAGCTGACGCGCGAAGTAGGAAATGATATAAAGAAGGTTACAGCTAAGATAATAGAGGATAATCTGGACAGGCCGCTGAAGACGGCGAAAATGCTTGCTGCATAACAATAGTAAGGTTGCGTAAGGTTTCGTAAGGTTTCGTAATGTTTCGTAAAGTTGCAATAGTGTAACCTCACGCAACCTAACGAAACTTAACGCAACTTCACGAAACCTCCACAGTGAGGACGTACTATGAAAAAGTTATCTTTTATCGAAGTAATCGATAGGCTAAATAGGTTCTGGCAAAAACAAGGATGCATAATTGTGCAGCCGCTTGATACAGAAGTGGGCGCGGGCACTTTTCATCCAGCTACATTTTTCAAATCACTTGGCAAGGATAAATGGCGTACCGCCTATGTGCAGCCATCAAGACGCCCTACTGACGGCAGGTACGCGGATAATCCGTTACGCATGCAATATTATTATCAATATCAGGTGCTGGTAAAGCCGAATCCGAGAGACATAAAAAGGCTTTATCTGGAGAGCCTCAAGGCGCTGGGTGTGGATCTAAAGGCGCACGAGGTCAGGTTCGTGGAAGATGATTGGGAATCGCCTACGCTGGGCGCGTCTGGGCTGGGCTGGGAGGTATGGCTGGACAGCCTCGAGATAACACAGTTCACGTATTTTCAGCAGATAGGCGGCATAGAGGTGGATCATGTCTCCTGCGAGATCACGTATGGCCTGGAGCGCATAGCCATGTTTATACAGAATAAGTTCAATGTCTTTGATCTAGAGTGGCAGCCAGGCGTGAAATACGGAGACCTGCACAAGAAACACGAGATAGAATATTCTAAATATAATTTTGATGAAGCAGATATAGATATGCATCTAAAAGGCTTTGAGTCTTTTGAGAAAGAGGCAAAAAGGCTGCTGGAGAAAAAGTTGGTTTACCCGGCATATAGTTTTGTCTTAAAGGCATCGCATGCCTTTAATATACTTGATGCCCGCGGCGCTGTAAGCCAGAGTGAACGTCCGCGCTACATAGGCAGGATCCGCTCTTTAGCCAAGAAATGCGCGGAGTTATATTTGAAAAAAGCCGAGGCTGGACCTCGGCTTTAAAAAAAGCCGAGGTCCAGCCTCGAGCACGCGAACGCATTATGAAAGATTTTCTTTTGGAGATAAATGTGGAGGAGCTGCCAGCAGGCTATGTAAGGCCTGCGCTGAAGCAGTTGAGTCAGGCCTTTTTAAAGGAGCTTGACTGCGCTGGTAAGGTTATTTCAGCTGGCACAAAAGATACGCTGATCTGTCGAATAAAGGATTTACCATTGAGTCAGGAGACTCTTGCCAAAGAAATAGTCGGCCCGCCTAAAAGGATTGCCTTTGATGAAGAAGGAAATCCCACGAAGCAGGCCATTGGGTTTGCAAAGAATCAAGGCGTAAAAGTAGATGAACTTAAGATTAAAAAGACGCCAAAAGGCGAATATATATTTATTGAAAAAAAAGAAAAACCACGCGGCACAAAAGATGTCCTTAGGGAAATAACCCCGCGCATTATAAGGAATATCTATTTTCCAAAGACAATGAGATGGGATGATTCTGGCCTGCGTTTTGCAAGGCCGATAGAATCAGTCTTGGCTTTGTTCGGCAAAGAGAATTTAGATATTAAGCTCGGCAACATCCCCCCTGCAAGATGTCCGAAGAAAATAGAATTAGTTGATTCAGATAAAAGAAAGGCCGAGATAAAAAGATTGATCTTGCGCGAAGCAAAGAGGCTCAGGGCGGATCAACGCGTTGATGAAACGCTTCTGGAAGAGATAACGTTTATGGTCAATCTGCCTATTGTATTCAGCGGAGAATTTGACAAGAAATTTTTGGCCTTGCCGGAAGATGTGCTCAGGGCCAGCATGGCAAAGCATCAGAGGATATTTCCTGTTGCGAAAAAATACAGACTCATAAACAGGTTTATCGCTGTAATAGACGGCCGCGGCAGAAACGTGAGGCTGGTGAGAAGAAATTACGAAAATATCTTAGAGGCAAAACTAAAGGATAGCCTGTTTTTCTTTGACGAGGATATGAAAAAAAGCCTCTCAGATAATATTTCCCAATTAAAGGGCTTGATCTTTCACAAGGATTTAGGTAATATGTTCGAAAAAATTGAGCGCCTGAAAGCGCTTTGTGCTTTTGTCTGCGACAGATTAAATATGGATAGTTCTTTGAAAAAGAGTCTAGAGAGATCAGCCGAGCTTTCAAAAGTAGATCTTGTTACTCATATGGTCGGTGAGTTTCCGAGCCTGCAGGGTGTGATGGGAAGAGAGTATGCATTGAGAAGCGGAGAAGAAAAAGATGTTGCGTTGGCCATAGGCGAACAGTACCTTCCTCAGGGCATGGAAGATAAACTACCAAAGACAAAACAGGGCGCGATCCTTGCTATCAGCGACAAGGTAGACAATGTGGTTGGATTTTTAGGTGTGACTAAAGAGGTCAGTGGGAGCTTTGACCCGTTTGGCATAAGAAGGAACGCGCTAGGCCTTCTTCGCATTGTAAAAGATCAGTCATTGAGATTTGAAATGGCCGGGTTGATAGAAAAGGCAATCCAGTTATACAGTGACAAATTAAAGGTTTCTGAGACCAAGGTACTTGATTATATAAAGGATAGGGTGGAATCTTTAATGGGGGATGTCAGGCCTATTGAATTAAAAAAGGCAGTACTGGGATCAGGGTGTTCCGACATAGTCAATATATTTAATAGGATAGAGATATTGAGTTCTGCAGCGAGTGAGAGATATTTTTTAGAAGCTGCAAAGGTCGTAGAGCGCACGAGTAATATTTTAAAAGGCGCGGAAAAGGAAAAAATAGGTGAGGTAGATGAAAAACTTTTCAAAGAAGATCTCGAACGCTCTGTCTGGAGGGCGTACATGGATTCAAAGGATAAAATAAAAGGCCTCATTGAGAAAGAGCAGTACAAGGAGGCGACCAGAGAGTATGCTGGCGCGTTCTTTAAGGTATTACATGATTTTTTTGACAATGTAATGGTGAATGATAAAGATCGATCATTGCGATCAAATCGCCTGGCAATGATGAAGGCGATAAACAGATTATACACAGAACGTATAGCTGATCTGGCATTGTTGCCACAGATAGTAGTGAAATAATCGCGGAAAACCTTCCGCAACCTCGGAGGTTGCCGTACGGCAACCTCCGAGGTTGCGGAAGGTAGAGAAAGGAGCAGTAAGGATGGCAAAGATGGTGTACTTCTTTGGTAAAGGAAAGGCAGACGGAAATACAAAAATGAAAGCGCTTCTCGGAGGTAAGGGCGCTAACCTGGCAGAGATGACAAATATAGGCGTTCCTGTTCCTCCTGGATTTACTATTTCAACAGAGGTGTGCGATTATTATTATAAACACGGCAAAAATTATCCTGCTGATCTTCAGAAGCAGATCGACGCAAATATAGAAAAGCTTGAAAAGGCAATGGGCGCAAAACTCGGCGACATCAATAACCCGCTGTTAGTGTCAGTAAGGAGCGGCGCTGCTGTTTCTATGCCTGGCATGATGAACACAGTTCTTAATCTAGGCCTTAATGACCATGCTGTCATAGGCATGGCTAAAAAGACCGGCAATGAGAGTCTTGCATGGGATGCATATAGAAGGTTTATTGATATGTTCGGTGATGTGGTAATGGGTGTTGACCATGAGCATTTTGAAGAAAAGATCCATGCCCTGAAAAAGAAATACAGGGTAAAGCTGGACAACGAGCTTACAGCAGATCAGTTAAAGGAATTAGTCGGCGAATATAAAAAGGTATACGAGAAGCATGTCAAAAAACCTTTTCCAAGCAATGCCAAGGATCAGTTGATGGCTGCTGTAAAGGCGGTATTTGGATCATGGAATACAGAGAGGGCTGTAGTTTACAGAAGGATCAACAGGATCACGGGACTTCTCGGCACAGCTGTAAATGTCCAGGCAATGGTATTTGGCAACATGGGCAATACTTCAGGCACAGGCGTTGCCTTTACGCGCAACCCGTCTACCGGCGAAAATAAATTTTTCGGGGAGTTTCTTATAAACGCGCAGGGCGAGGATGTTGTAGCAGGCATAAGAACGCCAGAGCCTATAAGTGATCTGAAAAAGGAAATGCCAAAAGTTTACAAAGAGCTCGATGCCATCAGGTATAAGCTAGAAAAGCATTATAAGGATATACAGGATGTGGAATTCACTATCCAGGAAGGCACGCTTTATATGCTGCAGACGCGTACAGGCAAGCGTACAGGCCTGGCAGCTGTAAAGATCGCGTACGACATGGTAAAAGAAAAAATGATCAGCCCTAAAGAGGCTCTCATGAGAGTAGAGGGAGATCAGCTCAACCAACTCCTTTTCCCTATATTTGACCTTAAAGCAAAATCCAATGCTACTGTAGTTGCTAAGGGCCTTCCTGCTGGCCCTGGCGCAGCGTCAGCCCAGGTAGTGTTTACTGCAAAAGATGCTGAGGCATGGAAGAGTAAAGGAAAGAAGGTCATCCTTGTCAGGCACGAGACATCTCCAGAGGACGTTGCAGGTATGCATGCCGCAGAAGGCATATTGACATCAACTGGAGGCATGACTTCTCATGCCGCTGTTGTTGCCAGGGGCTGGGGAAAATGCTGCATAGCTGGATGCAGCGCGTTGAATATTAATTATGCAAAGAAAGAGATACGGGTCTCTGGAAAGACAATAAAAGAAGGAGATTTTATTTCACTTGATGGCTCGACAGGAGAAGTAATGCTGGGAGATATTAAGGTTTCTTCGAGCCCTGTTATCGCAGGATTAGTAGAAGGTAATTTAAAAGCGAAAAAGAGCGAGATATATAAAATGTTCAGCCAGATCATGGAATGGGCTGATCAGTATCGCAAGATAAATGTGCGCACGAATTCAGACACACCAAAGGATTCTCTGGCTGGCCGCAGGCTTGGCGCTGAAGGCATAGGCCTTACCAGGACAGAGCACATGTTTTTTGAAGGCGAAAGGATATGGGCTGTCAGGGAGTTTATTCTTGCCCAGGATAAAGAGGCAAGAGAAAAGGCGCTTAAGAAATTACTGCCTTATCAGAGAAAGGATTTCGAAGGCATTTTTAAGGAGATGGATGGATTGCCCGTTACTATCAGGCTGTTAGATCCACCTTTACATGAATTTTTGCCGAACAATGAATCAGGCATAAAGGAAATGGCAAGGAGGCTGAAGCA
>JAHIRR010000012.1 GCA_018818505.1 Candidatus Omnitrophota bacterium
CCATGTCCTTTATTTTCTTTCCAAGCATCACCTCTGTCGCGATCCTTGCCATGGAAATACCGGCTACCTTTGATACGATCGGGACTGTCCTGGATGCTCTGGGATTTGCCTCTAAGACATAGACTTTATCATTCGCAATAGCATACTGTATATTCATAAGGCCTACGACCTTTAACTTTTGCGCGATCTCTCTAGTGTATTCAGATACAGTGTCTATGTGCTTTTTAGGTATTGTCTTTGGAGGAATGACACAGGCTGAGTCTCCTGAATGGATGCCTGCCTCCTCTATGTGCTCCATAATCGACGGGATATATACATCTTCTCCGTCTGAAATAGCATCTGCCTCTAACTCTATAGCGTCTTCTAAAAACTTATCTATGAGAATAGGCCTGTCAGGAGATACATCAACTGCTGCTTTTACATAATCCCTTAGCATCTCTTCATCATAGACTATCTCCATCCCTCTTCCGCCCAAGACATACGACGGCCTTACAACAAGCGGGTACTTGATCCTATCTGCTATCTTCAGGGCCTGTTCAAGCGTACTCGCCATGCCACTCTCTGGCTGCGGGATCCCTACTTTCTTCATTACCTTAGCGAATCTCTCCCTGTCCTCAGCAAGATCAATGCTTTCAACAGATGTGCCGAGTATCTTTACGCCCGCGTCTTCCAGCTCTTTTGCGATATTAAGAGGTGTCTGGCCGCCGAACTGCACGATCACTCCCTCTGGCTTTTCTTTATTGTAAATACTCAATACATCTTCGACAGTCAAAGGCTCAAAATAAAGTTTATCGGACGTGTCATAGTCTGTTGAAACTGTCTCAGGATTACAATTGACCATTATGCTTTCGTAACCCAGATCCCTGAGCGCAAACGCGGCATGACAACAGCAATAGTCAAACTCTATTCCCTGGCCGATCCTATTTGGCCCGCCGCCGAGTATCATAATCTTTCCGCCGCTTTGCTCGCCTTGCTTTTGCTTCGGCGAAGCGGGCGGCGAGATCTCGCCCTCCGCCGAAGGCGGAGAGGCGGATTTATTAGGCGACACGCTTACCTTATCAGGCGCCCTATAAGTCGAATAATAATAAGCTGCATTTTCCGCGCCGCTCACTGGCACTGCATGCCATGCCTCAGCCTTGCCAAGCTTAAGACGTTTGTCTCTAATCTCTTTTTCTGTAACACCTAAAATCTGGCTCAGATATTTATCTGAAAAACCATCTTCCTTTGCCTTTATTAACATATCATCCGGGAGTTTTTTGCCTTTATACTTCACGATCTCTTCTTCGAGCTCCACAAGTTCTTTCATCTGCGTGATAAAATACCTGTGGATATGCGTCTTATCATATAGCTCATCCACGCTCGCGCCTTTTCTAAGCGCTTCATACATAATAAACTGCCTCTCAGACGTGGGATAAGCAAGAAGTTTCCTTAATTCATCCAGAGAAAGCTCGTTGAAATTTTTAGCAAAGCCAAGGCCATAGCGTTTTTTCTCAAGGCTCCTTATTGCCTTTTGAAACGCCTCTTTATAGGTCTTGCCAATGCTCATCACTTCGCCCACAGCCCTCATCTGCGTACCAAGCTGGTCTTTTATGCCTTTGAATTTTTCAAATGCCCAGCGTGAAAATTTTATTACTACATAGTCGCCTGAAGGCGTGTATTTATCAAGTGTGCCATCGCGCCAGTAAGGAATATCTCTTAAAAGATCTCCGCCTGCGAGTCTCGCAGATACAAGCGCGATTGGAAAACCTGTTGCCTTGCTTGCCAAGGCTGATGAACGCGAAGTCCTTGGGTTGATTTCTATTACAACCACTCTATCGTCTTTGGGTTTTCGCGCAAACTGAACATTTGTGCCGCCAATAACGCCGATCGCATCGACTATCTTATAGGAATAATCCTGAAGCTTCTTCTGTATCTCTTTTTCTACTGTGAGCATAGGCGCAGAGCAAAAAGAATCTCCAGTGTGAACGCCCATTGGGTCAATATTTTCTATAAAACAAACTGTGATCTTGTTCGACTCTCTATCCCTTACTACCTCGAGTTCTAACTCTTCCCAGCCAAGCACAGACTCCTCAACAAGGATCTGACCGATAAGGCTTACTGATATTCCTCTTGCAGCTATCACCTCAAGCTCTTCGTCATTAAACACTGCTCCGCCGCCTGTTCCACCCATTGTATACGCAGGCCTGATAATAATAGGATAACCTATGCTATGAGCAATCTTTTTTGCCTCTTCAACAGAATACGCGAGCTCACTCTTTGGCATGGGGATGTCCAGCTTTTTCATTGTCTCTTTAAATGCCAGTCTATCTTCTCCGCGCTCTATAGCATCTGGCTGCACGCCTATGATCCTACAGCCGAATTTCTTAAGTATACCTTTTTTCGATAGTTCGCTGGATAGATTTAGCCCGGTTTGGCCGCCAAGATTTGGTAAAAGCGCATCTGGCCTTTCCTTTTCAATAATGCTGGTAAGCCTTTCAACATTAAGCGGCTCTATATAGGTAACATCAGCCATGCCAGGATCTGTCATGATCGTAGCAGGGTTAGAATTTACAAGCACGATTTTATACCCTGCAGCGCGCAATGCCTTGCACGCCTGCGTCCCTGAATAGTCAAACTCGCACGCCTGGCCTATCACGATCGGGCCAGAGCCTATGATTAGCACCTTGTTGATATCTTTGATCTTTGGCACAACTTACCCCCTTTTTAACGGCCCATTATAGCACGAAGGATCTCTAGAGTAAATGCCTAAAAAAGCGAAAGGGGCGCCCTTATTCAGAACGCCCCTTTGCAAATCGCATTTTAAGCACATACATTGTACTTTACTTTAACGTTTTAGACTAAACCCTGATCCAGCATTGCATCAGCTACTTTTACAAAGCCCCCAAGGTTTGCGCCTTTTACATAGTCAACAACATTTCCTTCTTTTCCATATTTAACGCAAGTTTCGTGAATCTTGATCATGATATCATGCAGCCTGTTATCCACTTCTTCCCTTGTCCAGGATAGCCTCAAACTATTCTGGGACATCTCTAAACCGCTTGTGGCAACGCCGCCTGCATTTGATGCCTTGCCAGGTCCATACAGAATTTTTGCCTGCTGGAATACCTTTATTGCCTCTGGCGCAGTAGGCATGTTCGCACCCTCTGCAACCAACATGCACCCATTTTTAACAAGGTGCTTGGCATCAGACTCGTGTATCTCATTTTGCGTGGCAGATGGAAATGCGCAATCGCATTTTACTTCCCATGGCCGCTTGCCTTCAACATATTTACAATTGTATTTAGCGGCATATTCCTTGATCCTGCCGCGGCGTACATTCTTTAACTCCATTACAAACTCTAATTTTTGCTCGCTTATTCCATCAGGATCATAGATGTACCCGCTGGAATCTGAGAGCGTAACTGACTTTGCGCCTAACTGAAGTAACTTCTCTACGGTATACTGCGCGACATTGCCTGAGCCGGAAATAGCGCAGATCTTTCCTTTAAAAGATTCGCCCCTGGTCTTCAACATCTCTTCAGCAAAATATACGCAGCCATAGCCTGTTGCCTCTGGCCTTATCAAACTTCCGCCCCAGTTCAAGGCCTTACCTGTAAGTATGCCTGTAAACTCATTGCGAAGCCTCTTGTACTGTCCGAACATAAATCCTATTTCACGGCCGCCTACACCTATATCTCCTGCCGGCACATCTGTGTCCGGGCCGATATGACGCTGCAGCTCTGTCATAAAACTCTGGCAGAATCTCATTACCTCGCTGTCGGATTTTCCCTTTGGGTCAAAGTCAGAACCGCCTTTGCCGCCGCCCATAGGAAGCGTGGTCAAACTATTCTTAAACACCTGCTCAAATGCCAAAAACTTCAAAATCCCGAGATATACGCTCGGATGAAGCCTAAGGCCTCCTTTATAAGGGCCTATCGCGCTATTCATCTCTATGCGAAATCCCCTGTTTACCTGGATCTCGCCCTTATCATCCTGCCATGGCACTCGAAACATTATTACTCTTTCCGGCTCAACTATCCTCTCGAGTATCTTCGCGTCCCGATACTTGGGGTTTTCCTCGATGAATGGCATTACTGACTCTACGACTTCCTGCACTGCCTGGTGAAATTCTATCTCGCCAGGATTTTTTTTAACGACCAACTCCATAAAGTCTTTGATTTTCTTCTGCATGATTTTTTCTCCTCTGTAACGTTGCACAATTTTTGTGCAATTCTGCCCAAAAATAAAAAAGGTGTTCCTATTCTTTATTTAGAACACCTTTGTCCTGACCTAATTCTATCCATGCTTGATACGCCCTTGTATCAACTTGTATAATATATTATCTACGAAGCAGGGTATTTAGTCAAGGAAAAATTTTCTTCTTGTTTTCATTTTGTGAAACCTTACTGTGGAATCAAATCTACAGTAAGCCTGGCATTTAAAGCCACTGCGAGCTTGGTTAGGGTATGTAAAGTAACTTGAGTGTTTTTAAAATCTTCAAGCCTTGAAATATTCTGTTGTGTAGTGCCTACTTTTTCAGCAAGCTCTTCCTGTGTCAGATGCCTTTCTTTTCTTAACTGGATTATCCTGTAAGCGATCTTAAGCTTAAGAACTTCTTCGTCATAAGCCTTTCTAAATTCCTTATCTTTCTTATACTCCTCCTCTATATGCTTACTAATGGATTCGGGTATTATAGCCTTTTTTCTTTTCATATCCATCGCCCCCTATTTTAATACTATCTTTCCATCATTATATCTAATCTGAAAATCAATCATTCTGTTTCTGGCCTTCAATTTGTCGCCTTCCAAAATCTTTTTACTCTTTTTCTGCAAGCCGCGTAATAACACTATATAATTCTTAAACATATATGCATAGATAATCCTTATATTATTCCAAGCAAACTCAACGCGCAATTCATAAAGATCTCTGTCTATCTTATCTACAAATGGGCGCCTTAGCTCATGCCAGTGTTTTTCTAAAAACTCAATCCTTGCTAATACCTTACCTCTCGTCTTACTATCAAACCTATCCATAAACTCCTTAACTGGCTTCCTGCCCCTTTTATCTTCGTAATGTATAACTTTCTTATCCATTATAAGTATACACTATTTTTAGTGTAAAGTCAAGATTTTCTTACACTATTTTTGATGTATATAGCTCTCATTCGCCTGCCAATCTCCTACTAGATTGCTTGTACCGTTTGCGATTTTCATCGGCAACATGTCCCCTTTTTCAAGATTAAACCTGTCCCTTTGTTTATTTTCCTATAAAAATAGGGCTC
>JAHIRR010000115.1 GCA_018818505.1 Candidatus Omnitrophota bacterium
ACATCAGTTGCCTCTAATAAAGAAAGTCCTCGTAAGGTAATGTGTCCTGAATGCAGGCGTATCTTTACGGGCGCCACTAATTATTGCCCTTACGACGGCACAAAATTAGAATGAGGGTACATGAAAAAATAAACCACAGAGGACACAGAGTAAATACTAAATTTTCTCTGTGTTCTCCAAAAGAATATCCATTGAAGGATATAACAGCTCTGTGAGCTAAGAAGCCCTTGTAGCCCAGGTTTAAACCTGGGCTACAAGGGCAGAGGTCAGAAAGAACAAAAGAAAAGAGGGCACAGGATAAAGAGATAAAAAGACTAGTTTTATGAGAACACAGAGAGCTTTTATTATAAAAAATCTCTGCGATCTCTGTGGTTTAATTTTGACAATATGTAGCTAAAAGGGGGAGGTGGAACATGCCTATTGGGACAGATAGCAGGCTCTTTGAGCGTTTAGAGGGAGAGCTTGCTGTAAGGTACAGTCCGCGGGGAAGCGACAGGGAATTCTGCACCACTACCAAGAACATAAGTGGTGGAGGCGCCAGGATGAGTCTGTTGAAAAAATTAGAACCAGGCACAGTACTGGATCTGGAAATGTTCCGATACAACACAGATCTAAAGGTCAGATGCAGCGCTAAAGTCGTGTGGATATGGGACGAACCTATGGACAAGAACGATGAACAGCATTTTGAAGCAGGGATACAGTTTCAAAATGCCCACCTTCTTTATATAGGCAAGCTCATGAATTATTTGGAAAAACAAAATAATTTGTCATGAAAAATGACCGCAGGGCCGAAAAAAGATATGAGGTCCTTCTTAAAGTAGAGTATAAAGATCCTGTTGCGCTCGTTCATGGAGAAAGTCTGGCAAAAAATATATGCAGCAGAGGCATAAGACTGCCCGTAAACTCCATGATCGCGAAAGGCTCTGTACTAGATATGAAGATAGAAGACCCTAACAGTAATGCCTCGATATCCACAAAGGCAGAAGTCGCGTGGATAGAGAAACTCATCAATGGCGATGACGCGGAAGATGTGACATACGAGGCAGGCATGAGACTTTTAAAAAAGAAGATCTACTAAGTAATGCTGTTTATATCTTACGTTGCTTCAGGGCTTCGTTATTTTTTGTTTTTAGCCGTGCCAGTGGTTATTTTTCTAATAGTGTGTGGCTTCTGTCACTTAAAGCATGGGGAAAAGATCAAGCTATCACGAGCGCACTTTCTCGCGTCGACTATCCTGATACTTTACCTGTTTGTCTTTTTTTCATACCTATTTTTTGGAAAGAGGTAAATATGACTAAGTTAGCTCCCTTCGGTCGCAACCTGTCTCGATGCTCGATGCTCGTTATTGCTTTTACGAGTATCTAGTATCCAGCATCGAGGATCGAACTTTGAAATTCCATACAACAAGATACCCAGAGATAGGATAAAAAAAGACAAAGAATGCAAACTCTGGATCCAGATAGAGAGCATGCAGCGCGGCGGCAAGCGCAAGACCTTCAAATTCGACATAGAAAACCTCGCAGAGCTATTGCTGGAAGAATAACTTGTCATTGCGAGCGAAGCAATCTCTTGCCTTTAGCCCCTAGACGTCTACCAACCCAATCGGGAAGCTGTCTTGGATTTGTGAAGAAACCTGTTTTTGTGGGGAAGAAAGGAGATTATTTTTTCCTTTGGCCGGTAAAGAGCTCCTGTGAGTGACTGATTTTGAGAATGGCCCTTTGCTCACTTTTCAAGCTTAAAGCATGAGTTATTTTGAAAAGCTTTTTCAGGATGCTTTCTTTGGCCGGAACGTAAATATCAATATGTAGAGTACTGCGGGGAAAACCATGAATGACTAAGGCTGCAGCCCCCGCCAGGACATAACTAAGCTTTGCCTTGTTTAGTTCCTTTATGATTTTATGCCAGATTTGCATCTTTGAAGTATTTTTTACCATTACGGCGAATCTTTCTATTGATTTGCCTCGCCTCGCGGTCCATAAATCTACTGAGAAACTGCCGTTGCGCAAAGATCCAGCTAAGCCGCTCTGATAAGCTTAATTTTGAGAAAGATTTAATATGGTGTTTACGCAACTCGCAACTGTCCATACATACTATCATAAAGACATGCCAATAGACGTCCTTTTTTTAGGTGGCACTTCTATAGACCTAATCCAAAAAAGCCGAGGTCCAGCCTCGGCTTTTTTTACAGCCTCGGTAGGAGGCGGGATTACTAATTCTAGCATAATAGCGGCTAAATTAGGGCTGAAAGTGGCTATGCTCAGTCGGATTGGCAAAGACTCTTTGGGAGATTGGGCCATAAAGGAGCTTGCCCGGATTGGTGTGAACACCAGGGGCATTATCCATGACCCTAGCATCAGAACACCCCTTGCAGTAGCCAATATCGACCGCTATGGCAATTCCAGATATACCTTCTATAAGAACTCGCCTAAAGACTCGATCGTACCTTTAATAAGCGCGCCAAAAGACCTGTTAAACAGCTGCAAGGCATTTCATTTCGGCTCAAGTTTTTCCTATCAAAAAGAAAGCTCAGAAGAGGCCCTGAAATACGTGAAATACCTTAAAAAGAGGGGCGCTTTTATCTCATTTGACCCAAACCTCAGGCCATATGCCATAAAGGATAAAAAAGCAGCCAAAAATCGCGTTTTAAGCTTTCTGGAATGGGTAGACCTGGCAAGATTCAGTGAGATAGACCTTAAGTTCTTATTCGGCCAAAAAAGCCTTAAAAAAAGGCTCGAATGCGAGGTCGTATTAACTCGAGGAGCAAAAGGCTCGGAATATCTTCCTCAGCCGTCATTGCGAGGAGCGAAGCGACGAAGCAATCTCATAAAAGTTCCCGCCCCAAAAGTCAAAGTCGTTGACACGATAGGCGCAGGAGATGCCTTTAACGCGGCCTTACTTTATAGGATTGTAAAAACAGGAGGGAGGCAGGTTTTTAAAAATATAAAACCCCACCTGATATTTGCCTCAAAAATAGCATCCCAAATCTGCACCAAATCAGGAGCTCATTAGTAAGGGACTAAGATTTCCTTGACAGGAAAACGTTTACATGTTATATTGTAAGTAGTTTATAAAAACATTTTAAGAACAAAAAGGAGGGGTTTATGTATTATTTAGAGGGGATCAAAAAAATTATCTCGTCGGTAATTATAATAACCTTTATCTTCACTAACACCGCGTATGGCGCTCCTAACTCCCTTAGGCCGATTTTAAAAGCAAACCATTTGATCGAGAAAGCAGCTGAAGAAATTTTCAAGGAAAAAACCATCCCTTCTAACAACGATATCACCAGAGAGGACATTAAAGAGTTTACCAAGGTATTGCGCTGTCTTATGGGCAGGCAAACCTATATTGCTAAAAGCGGCCATACCAACACTTCTCTTCCACTAGCAGAGTTATACGCAGCCCTTTATTTACTTGGTGTTCTGCATTTTGATATAGAAGATCTTGCGTGGGAGTATCGCGACAGGTTCCATAGTGCAGGCCATGACTATCTATCTGTATATGCCCTGGACTTTTTATTGGGACTTCTCACTAAAGAGGAGCTTGACGGTCTAAGAAGCATGGATTTTCCTCGTGTACCTGGACATCGCAGCACAATTACCCCTCTTGTTGAGCAAAACGAAGGGGCTCTAGGCGAAACGCCTGGTCATGGCATAGGCAATGCTATAGTTGCTAAAATGGAAAAAACAAATTTCCATACCACTGTAGTACTGGGTGATGGGGAGCTTCAAAGACCCGAGGTCTATACTTCTATCGAGCTTGCTGTTAATTTACTCGAAAAGGGTCAAATTGGCGTTATAACCTTTGTCATTAACTGGAACAAAGCTCAACGTGATGGTTTTGCCAAAGATTTTGGCACAGACAATCTTGAGCAAAAATTTGAAGCTTTTGGTTGCGATGTAAACACAGTGGACGGCCATGATGCCTTTGCAATAGCAGAGGTGCTCAAGAATGCGAAAAAGACTGATGATAAGATCTCAGTGGTTATAATTGACACGGTAAAAGGCAAAGGTTTCTCTGAAATGTCTAAAGGTAAGAGAGGCTTTATGAGACACGGAACAGCTATTAGAAATAAGGAGGAATATCTCAAGTTCCTAAAAGAAATAGGGGTCTCTGTTACAGAAACTGATCTGAAATCAACGCGTGTAGGCGATGATGAAATTTTAGTGGACGATTTAGAGACAACATTGAAAACAAAATTTGATATGCAGAGAATTAACAAGGTAATTGACATAGTTAAGCAAAGGAACGCAGAATACCGTAGGCAAATAGAAAAAAAGGAACTTAAGGACTGGGGCGAAGACGGAAATCCCCATCTAAAACCACTTGACTTGAGCTGGCTTGAGGAAGAGATGAAACAAAAATCCGAGCGTTATAAATTAGAAGATGAGGTAGCCACCCGCATAGGTGTCGGCCAAATCCTCACTGAGATAATAGAAGAGCACCCTGAACTTGCCAATCGTATTTTAATCGGGACTGCGGATTTGGAAGAGTCTTCGCAAATGCATAAGGCTGGTGCCATGCTGCCTTTTGGCAGATTTCAGGGAGGTATCCGTGAAGAAGTCATTGTGTCTGCGATTATTGCTGCGTCTGTTGCTTCGCGAGATAGAGAGGGCAAACCAAGAATTATTTCAATATTCAGCACACTTGATTTTGCTACTAACAATGTAGTGCAACAGCTACGCATGGGTGACCAGACTGATGGCGCGAGTTTTGGTCTTGTTATGCCCCATTCTGGCAAGGTTGGAGATGATGGACCTACACACCACGCTTTCAATACGGGTGAGGTTGTTAGAAGTCTTGATGGGTTCGAGATTCTCGAACCTTATGATGCTAACTCAGCGGCAGACCTTCTTAAACAAACCTTGGTCAAGATAGCACAAGGCAATGCCCGCGTTTATCTTAAACTCCACCGCGGCACTCAAGGACTAACAAAGGTTTATGAGAGACCTGCTGGTTATAACCCTCTTGCAGATAGTTTCGTAGCGTATGAAACAGAAGGAGTTGATGCTAATGTTCCACCTGATGGCATTATTGTCTCTATGGGTATCATGTACGGGGAGGCACTAGAAGCAGCCAAGAAATTAGAAAAAAAAGGTCGCAAGGTAAGAGTGATTTGTATAATGAATTCTACAAAAGCTGAACAAGAAAATTCGGAGTTAAGCAAATTGCTTGTGCCTGGAGCACCTACTGTTACTGCTCATGACCAAAGTCGAAAGTTTCTCAAAGCCGTAGTAGGCGGTGTAGTCACAGATATGCCTTATAAGTGGGGAGATAAACCAACCGTAATATCTTTGGGAATTACCGATAAAGGTTTAAGCTTTCGCGTAAACCGGGGCCGCACGGAAATTGAGAGAGCTTACGCTAAGTATAATCTGCACTCCAATGGCATCGCTGCCACGATGGAAACCCTTATAACCAGCAGAGAACAAGATATACAAATCCGTTTAGCTGGACATAAGAATGGGACTTCTCAGTTTCTATAATAATTCCGTAATTTGACATAATAGACCTAACATTAGAGCACAAAAAGCCCATAGAAAAGATGGGCTTTTTGTATGTCCTACAAAATAAGCAGACGTCCTATTTAAGGTACACCCTACCTTGACTAAATAAGCCTAAAGTAGTATCATGTATGCATTCAACATTAAAAGGAGGTACGTATGAGCACAGCAACTGCGCGGCATATTTTGGTTGAGACACAGGAGGAAGCTGAAA
>JAHIRR010000116.1 GCA_018818505.1 Candidatus Omnitrophota bacterium
CGAATTGGTGGGCATCAACAGAGAGAACATAGATTTTATAAGCGGCGTGCTCAAGGTCTATGGCAAAGGCAAGAAGGAGCGCCTTGCGCCGATAGGAGACAGGGCATTGAGGGCAATACGAAATTATCTTGAAAAACAGGGTAGCTCAGGCATCAAAGAGAAAAAGGCGGTTTTTTTGAATAAGGGCGGAAAGCGCATGACTGACAGGGCAGTGCGCAGGGTAGTTGAGAAATATATACGCAAGACGAGCTTGAATGAAAAAATATCCCCGCATTCACTGAGACATTCCTTTGCAACGCATCTATTGGATAGGGGTGCGGATTTAAGGGCAGTGCAGGAACTTTTGGGACACGCAAATCTATCCACCACTCAGATATACACACATGTTACGGCTGAACGTCTGAAGTCTATTTACGACAAGGCGCACCCGCGGGCGTAGAGATTGCTTCTCCGCCTCAGGCGGATCGCAATGACGTATTATGAAAAAGGCTATTGTTTTGCTTTCAGGGGGCATGGATTCAGCAGTCACCCTTTATATTGCCAGAAACAGGGGCTATAAGACGCATTGCCTTATCTTTGATTACGGGCAGAGGCATAAGAAAGAAGTAGGCTTTGCAAAGCAACTTGCGCGGATTACGGATTCAGAATATTCTGTTTTGAATATTAGACTGCCGTGGGGGAATAGCGCGCTTTTGGATAAGAGGACAAAGGTTCCTGAAAACAGGAGATCATCAGGCATCCCTGTTACCTATGTCCCGGCCCGCAACACCATTTTTATCAGCTTTGCATTGTCATTCGCCGAGACAATAGGCGCCAAGAAGATTTTTATCGGAGCGAATGCGAGGGATTTTTCAGGATATCCTGATTGCAGGCCATTGTATTTCAAGCGCTTTAACGGACTCCTGAAAAAGGCTACAAAGGCAGCTGGGATCAGGGTAGAGGCACCACTTTTACATAATACGAAAAGAGAAATAGTGGAGATTGGCCGGAGATTGGGTGTGCCTTTCGAACTTACATGGTCGTGCTACAAAGGCGGCAAGAGGCCGTGTGGCAGGTGCGACGCGTGCCGGCTCAGGGCCCGCGGCTTCAACTAAGTTTACATTTTTAACGTTGTCAAAAATGTAAACCCTGGGAGATATGAAGAAGGCGAAGATTATAGAGATATTCAGTTCGATTCAGGGTGAAGGGGTTTATGTTGGCGAGCCCCATGCCTTTGTGAGGTTTTATGGCTGTAATCTTGGATGTGGGTTTTGTGATGAAAGGAAAAAGGCCTATTTTTCAGAGTTAACGCCTGGCGAGGTCATTGAGAAGGTTATTGCCGAGGACAAAGAGACAATTTCTCTTACCGGAGGCGAACCGCTTTTGCACGTAGATTTTTTAAAAGAGATCTTGCCGGTTTTAAAGGAAAAGGGGCTCAAGACCTATCTTGAGACCAATGGCACACTGAAACGCGAGCTATTAGAGGTATTGGATTTTATTGATACCATAAGCATGGACCTGAAACTTCCTTCTTCAACAGGTATCAGGGCCTTTTGGGAGGAACATTCTCTGTTTTTGAAAGAGGCTGTGAGAAAAGAGGTGTTTATAAAGGCAGTTATTACGCCTGAGACGCTTTTATCCGATGTTGAAATGGCCGTCTCCATCGTAAAGGCAATAGGCGAAAATATACCTTTTATTATTCAGCCAGTAAGTTATAATGGTAATGTCGAGAAAATCGATAGATTGCCTGTTTTTTTTGACAGCGCAAAAAGGAAGCTGAATAACGTCAGGGTCATACCTCAGTTTCATAAAATCTTAAGGGTGAAGTGATGAAGACCATACAAGGCAGGCTTATAACCAAGACAGTGAAGGATCTATGTATCGAGGCAAATATTGAACTAAGAGATGATATCCTTTCCGCATTGAGGTCTGCAAGAAGGAAAGAGTCAAATGCCAAGGCAAGGCGTGTGCTGGATATCATTATCTATAATGCAAGGCTGGCCAAAAGGAAAAAGGTCCCTATATGCCAGGATACAGGGATGGTGGTCGTGTATCTTAAGATAGGCCAAGGCGTAAGGATTAAAGGCGACATCAATAAGGCAGCGGAAAAAGGCATGGCCCAGGCCTACAAGGACGGTTATTTTAGAAAATCCGTTGTAACAGACCCTTTGCTAAGAAA
>JAHIRR010000117.1 GCA_018818505.1 Candidatus Omnitrophota bacterium
AGCCATGAACCCGAGCGAACTAGTAACTTAACTCGCATTCTTAGCGAGTGGTTCATGGTGGGCAGAGAAGGATTCGAACCTTCGTAGGCGCGAGCCATCAGATTTACAGTCTGACCCCTTTGGCCACTCGGGTATCTGCCCTTTATCCTTTCTAAAACATCGCGTCAGGGACAAGCGACCAGGGACAAGAGACAAGGGTAAGATTAAATAACCTTCCTTGTCCCATGTCCCTTGTCCCTTGTCCCTGATTCTATTGCCTCTGGAATCTTCTCCAGTATGTCGCCGGCTATAAGCCCGGCCTCACCCTTTTCTTTTGCCGCAAGGTCACCGGCAAATCCATGCACATAGACTGCCAGTTTTGCGGCGTCAAAGGGCTTTAGGCCCTGGGCTAAAAAACCTCCGATAACGCCTGTCAGCACATCGCCGCTTCCAGCAGTTGCCATGCCAGGGTTGCCGGTCTTGTTTACGTAAGTCTTGTTTTTCTCTGCAACAATTGTTCCAGAGCCTTTTAAAACTACTACAGCATTATATTGATTTGAGAATTTTTTTGCAACAGTTAATCTATTTTTTTGTATGTAACGCGTGCTTTTGCCGAACAGTCTCGACATCTCGCCTGGATGCGGTGTAACTACATAAGCCTTTTTCAGTTTCTTTAAAATAGCTACGCGAGCGCAGATTGCGTTCAATGCATCAGCGTCGAGAACCATGGGCCTTCTGATGCTTACGACCATCTCTCTTATCAATCGCTGAGTATCTTTATTTTGAGAAAGACCAGGGCCTAAAATTACTATATCTGCATCGTTGGCTCGGCGCAGTATCTCTTTTTTTGCCTTTAAGGCCAGTGTGCCATGACTTGTCTCAGGCAACGCGCATGTCATGACCTCTGTCAGCTTCCTGGCCATCACAAGGCTCAAGGATGCTGGTATGCCAAGCGTTGCAAGCCCTGCGCCTGAGCGTAAAACCGCGTTCGCGCACAATGCCGCCGCGCCTGTAAGTCCTCGCGAACCAGCAAGGATAAACACATGGCCATAGTCACCTTTGTGCGTATTGTGTCTTCTCTTTTTCATAAATAACTTTACATTTAAGGTATTACCTTAAGTCACTTGTGTCCAAATTAGCGATTGAGTCTCGACGGAAAAGATATTTTGACATTCGATTCTGCAAAGTGTCATTGCGAGGGAGCGAAGCCCGCTTCGCCCGCGAAGCGAGGCGAGCGACCGAAGCAATCTCAAAAAATAGATTGCTTCGCCCCTTCGGGGCTCGCAATGACACTAATTTGGACAGCAATGACCTTAAATGTAAAGTTAACGGTCGTTGCGCCAGAGTATGGCGTTACTCACAGCATAGTTAGCTGTGTGAGACATGCTCACTATGATATTGTCGAGGCTGTTTTTTTCTGCAAATTCCTTTGCCTCGCCATGCAGGACTATTTCAGGCTTGCCTTTTTCATCGTTGAGGACTTCTATGCTCCTTAGCTGTATGCCTGTTCTTGTATCGCCGAATGCCTTTAACACAGACTCCTTACACGCGAATCTTGCAGCGAGATTCTCAGATGGAAATTTCTTGGTATTTACATAATCCAGTTCTCTCTGAGTAAAAACCCTGCTTAGAAACTTTTCGCCCCATGCATCGAGCGCCTTTTTTACTCTCTCTACCTCGATTATGTCAACGCCTGTGCCAACTATCATTTTTTTACTTAATGCGAATTGTCGCAAATCTAACGCTGATTCTCGCGAATAATTCATTTGCGATTATTCGCGTTGGATTCGCGTGTATTCGCGTTTTTTATATGAGCGCCTTCATGTCGCGTACTGCCTTGTAAAGCCCGGTAAACATTGCCCTGGAAATTATTGAATGTCCTATGTTCAGTTCATTCATGCCCTTTATTCTGGCAATCCTTGCGGCATTGGTATAATCAAGGCCATGGCCTGCATTCACTACCATGCCTAAAGAAAGCGCAAACTTCGTTGCCTCTTTTATTTTTTTAAATTCCCTGTCTATAGACTTTTTTGTTTTGACTAAACTGTATAAACCTGTGTGTATCTCTATAATAGCTGCTCCTATTTCTTTTGCCGCGCCTATCTCCCGCTCATCAGGGTCAATAAAAAGACTTACGGCAATGCCTTTTTTCAAAAGTGAATCTATGACTCGCCCTATCTTTTTTTTATTTCTTGTAACACACAGGCCGCCCTCAGTAGTAAGCTCCTGTCTTTTTTCTGGAACTAGTGTTGCCTGGTCTGGCTTGATCCTTTTTGCGATCTCCACTATCCCGGGATTTATCGACATCTCGAGATTAAACCTGGTGCGTATCGTTCTTCTCAGCGTCCTGACATCCGCATCATTTATATGCCGACGATCCTCCCTGAGATGCGCCACAATACTATCACACCCAGCCTTTTCACATAAAAGAGCTGCCTGCACAGGATCAGGCTCTATTCCGCCTCTTGCCTGTCTCACCGTAGCAACATGATCTACATTCACGCCGAGCTCAGGCACTTTACTTCCTCTTCTCTGGAATTGATTGGTCTCCGGTGTGCCCTGTATATGAAGATTTATAAAAATCCCCTGAGGCGTGTTTGATCTTGTTTAATTCGCCGTTCACATAAAACCATGTTATGACAGCCAGTATTAAGGCGGCTAATTTTATCCAAAGATTATTGACGATCCAGTTCTTCATCATTAACTCGCTTCGCTCGTTAATACACAGATAGTCGCAGATTGCACGATTATTTCGAGACTTTACAGATGATCGCAGATAAGGTAATCTGAGATCATCTTGTATCTTTTAATCTGTGTTCATCTGTGTAATTGTAAATTCTTATACCGTCTTGCCCCGGTTAAAGTTAAAAAACGAGGCCTTCTTTTTTCTGTCAGGCCTGAAAAGATTACTTAACACCCTCTCCAGCGCGTCCTTATCAAGATTATGCGTAAGCCTGCCATCTGTTGCGACTGAGACACCGCTTGTTTCTTCAGAAACTATAATCACGACAGCATCAGTCTCTTCGCTCAGGCCCAGGCCTGCCCTGTGCCTTGTGCCAAGCGTCCTCGATACCCGTGGATTTTGCGTAAGTGGGAACAGGCACCCTGCGCCCACGACCCTGTTGCCAGAGATCACCACCCCGCCATCATGAAGCGGCGTATTCGGCATAAACACTGTTATTAAAAGTTCCGTCGAGACCCTGCCATCTATCTCTATGCCGCTTTCGATATAATTACTGAGATTTGAATCTCTCTCTATTGCTATAAGCGCGCCTATTTTTCTGCCTGAAAGTGAAAGCACTGCCCTCACGATCTCCTTAATGACCTCTGACTCTTTGAAAAAAATACCAGACCATCTATGCTGGCCAAGGCTGGCTAGTCCGCGCCTCAGCTCAGGCTGAAATATGATTAAAACAGTGATGACAGATATCGCGAACATCTTTGTAAATATCCAGTTTATTGTGTCAAGGCCAAGTTTCTGCGTCACAATAAAAAAGAACACTATAAAAATTATGCCTTTAAAAACCTGGACACCGCGCGTGCCTCTCGCAAAAATGAGAATCACGTAAAAGGCAAACCACAAGATCCCTATTTCAACAAGCATCTTGATTAAACTTAAATAATTATACATTCACTACCTCTTTTGAGCGCACGATCGAGTCCACGACCATGGCGACCTGTCTCATTTCCCTGACATCATGCACCCGTACAATATCCGCCCCGTTTTTTATAGCTATGGCTGCGGCTGCTGCGGTCCCGAAAATCCTCTTGCTCGGCTCAACACCAAGTATATTGCCTATAAAAGATTTTCTCGACGGGCCCACAAGGATCGGCCTACCCAGCGCTTTAAAATACGAAAGGTTTTGCAGGATCTCCAAATTATGCTCGAACGTCTTTCCAAAGCCTATGCCTGGATCTATTATTATATTCTCTTGTTTCACGCCATTAGCTTCCGCATTCTTGATAAGG
>JAHIRR010000118.1 GCA_018818505.1 Candidatus Omnitrophota bacterium
CAGTGCACATCGCCAAAGATATCACTTTTATCAAGGGTAAAGAAAAAGAATTAGCCAAGAAGATGCGCGATTTAGAGACATTTAATAAGGTCGCGGTGGATAGAGAGCTTAAGATGGTTGAGCTTAAAAAACGGATCAAGGAGCTGGAGGCGAAACTTGGAGAAAAGGCGTGATTAAGTTTAAGCGCGGCATCAGGTTTAAAGTAAGCCTATTTATTTGCTTGGTTGGACTGATTCTTATCATCACAGGCCTCGGCCTGGGTTATTTCAGGGGATCCACTTTATTACGCAATACTATCGTGTCTGAACATAAAGAAATAGCCAGGAGGATATCGCATACTATCAGCGGAATTATAGATAAAGAAGTAGATGTTGTAGAAACCCACGCAGCAAGCCTTTTTTGGAGCCCCGCAGTTATAGAAAAAAATCAAAAATACTCTACGCTGCAAAAAGAGGCCATCCAAAAATTTCTCCTGGATACGGATAAGGAATGGGCCCAGGCAAAGGAGGACAGCCTTTTAATAAAAGAATATCTTAATACCCCTTTAGCCTTAAGGCTAAAAAAACTTGTTGAAGTTGATAAAGATATTAAGGAGATATTTATTACTGATAATTTCGGCGGCCTGGTTGCAGCTTCCAACAAAACAAGCGATTTTTATCAGGCAGATGAAGCCTGGTGGCAGGAGGCTTATAATGAAGGAAAAGGCGCTGTTTTTATAGGAGATATTGAATTTGATGAATCAAGCAGGGTATGGGGGCTTCCCATATCGGTCCCGATGAAAGATGATGAGGGAAAGGTCATCGGCGTATGTAAAGCCGTGGTAGGAATAGATCATTTCTTTTTGCCGATAGCGAGAGTAAAAATCAATAAGACAGGCCATGCGTTTCTGGTTGATGATAAGGGGTATTTTTTATTTCACGAAGGCATTGAGCCCTTAAGCCAGAAGCCTTGCAGTGAGGCGGAGTTTCAGAAATTGATTAAGAGTAAAGACCATTGGGGAGTAGTAGAAGAAATATACGCCGGAGATAAAGAAAAAAGACTGGTAGCCTTCGCCCCGCTTAACAATTCCTATCTTCTAAAAGAAGGAAAAAACTGGTGGATTTTTGTATCGCAGGATGCAAATGAGGCATTTGCCGCGCTAAATGCGTTATTTGAACAAATGTCCATGTTTTCGGCGATATTACTTATCTTTTTGGTATTCTTGGGATATGTTTTTGGCGGTATATTTGTAAGACCGATAAAGAAATTGCATGAAGCCACAAGGCATGCTGCTAAGGGGGAGTTAGATTACCCAATAGAAATTAAAACAGGCGATGAGATTGAGCAACTTGCCGATTCTTTTAGCAGCATGGTGTCGAGCGTGAAAGAGAAGCAAAAGGAGATACTAACAGAGAAGGCTTATACAGACTTAATCATCGCCAATATGGTTGACACTTTGATAGTAGTTACACCAGAGGGGAATATTAAGAGTGTCAATAAAGCCACTTGCGATTTGTTAGGATATGCAGAAGTCGAGCTGATTGACAAGCCGGTTGCTACTATTTTTGCAGAAGAAGAAGAAGAAGAAGAAGTTCTTTTTAAAGGCAAACGTCTTAGAAAGCTCATTGAAGAAGGTTCTGTGCGTGATTTTGATATGACTTATAAGACAAAGAGCGGTGAGAAGATTCCTGTTAGTTTTTCAGGTTCAGTAATGAGAGATAAGGATGACAAGCTTGTAGGCGTTATTGGTGTGGCCCGGGATATGCGCCAGATGAGAGCGCTTATCGGTGATTTAGAAAAATCAAAGAAGGAACTCCAGGAATGGTCCGAGACCCTTGAGAAGAAGGTTGAGGAGCGCACAAAGGATTTAGAAGACTCGCAGGAAGCAGCGCTTAATATAATGGAGGATATACAGGAAGAGAAAGAGAAGATTGCAAGACAAGCCATAGAACTTGCAAAGGCGCATAAAGAATTAGAGTCATTCTCCAGGGGCCTTGAAGCGAAGGTGCAGGAAAGGACAACAGAGCTTTCCATTCTCTATGAGGTTTCCAATGCTATTTCCTATACATTGGATTATCAGACATTGCTGAAGCTGATAATGGAATCATTATTTAAAATAGTAGATTACGATATCTGCGCTTCGCTTTTGTTCGATGCCCGTACAGCCAATATTACCCTAAAACCTGCGTATGCCGGAAGCGCAGGATTCGTGAATGAGGTTAAGAATAGCCTTATTGATTCTACATCTACTTTAACCGGCGAGAATATTCGCAGAAAACATATGAGTGCCTTTCTTATTCCCACAAGCCCTGACGCTAAGCCAAAAGAGGAAAGAAAGTTTAATGAACTGAGGTCTTTCTTTAATGTGCCTTTTGTTGTGCGTGGGAAGACTATAGGAATGATAAATGTCTCAAGTTGTAAGGATAATG
>JAHIRR010000013.1 GCA_018818505.1 Candidatus Omnitrophota bacterium
TCATTCCCTCATAATCAACAGATACATCTCCGACTCCGACTACTTTTTTTTCTTTTGGAAAATATTCCACCTGATCCCCGTTTACTTCGACAGGCCTTGCCGTCTCTTGAGCATGAGAGACAGCGCAACATAACAGCATAACAAGAAAAATAATAGGGATTTTATGATTCATACAAGCAAGGATGCTCCGATTATTCCTGCGTCAGTGCCAAGTTTCGCGCGGACTATCTTTACGTGAGCGGCAGGGTCTTTCATTGCGCGCGACTTTATTTCCATTCTTAGAGGCCGCATGATCAGCTCGCCTGCCTTTGAAACTCCCCCGCCTATAACAACCCTGTCAGGATTCAATAGATTTACTACACCTGTAAGCATGACGCCTAGCTTCCTGCCAACATCAGCCCAGATACCTATTGCCTTCTTATTACCGCTCTTTGCAAGATTATCTATGCGCCGGAGCGTTATGCCTTTTCCAAAGATTTTTCTTGCTCTATTCAGTATATATCTATTTCCTACATATCTCTCAATACACGCGTAACCTCTGCAATTACACCTGGGCCCTTTTTCATTTATAGGAATATGGCCTATTTCTCCCGCGACCATTGTACTGCCTCTATATAATTCTCCATTAAGTATAATGCCACCGCCAACACCTGTGCCAAGAGTAAGGCAAACCAGGTTAGTCGCGCCTTTGCCAGCGCCAAACTTGTGCTCCGCAAGCGTCATTGCGTTCACGTCATTATCCAGGTTGACCTTTAAGCCTAATCTTCTCTGCAATATAGACTTAAGTGGAACATTTTCCCAGCCTTTTATATTAGGAAAGTAACGCACTATACCTCTTTTAGAATCCACAGGCCCAGGCACACCTATGCCTATACCTGCGATATCTCTCCTATTAAATCTAAATCCTTTTACTATATAATCTATATTCCCCACTAAAATATTAATAAGCTCGATCCGCTTTGCATTAAAAGGCGTACCTAACTCGCGCCGAGCCAGAACCTTACCCCTCTGGCTCACAAGCCCAATTTTCACACGCGTAGCCCCCAAATCAATCCCTATCTTAAGCCGTTTACTCATTGTCACTTATAATACCGTAACTCAACAAAACAGTCAATGATAAAAATTGGTTGAAGTATAATATTTGAAGAGTCGCGTTACAGTTTATTGGGTCTTATGCACCACCCAGACCACTGGCTCTCGGGGACGCAAAATTCTCCCAGCGTGAGAATTTTGCTCAGCCCCGTGCCTCGCTCGCTAAAGTAGACAAAACAGACACTGTCTGTTTTGTCTACTTTAGCACCGTATATATTATAGACGTCCTATTTGGGTACACCCTACTACAGCATATTATTCCAAGCCAAAGGGAGCCCTGAGAGCGAATTGAAAATTTAGCCTTTCATTTTGCATTTGGGGGGTTTATTCTGTCACATTTTATGAGACAAAAAGGCTGAAAACTGTCCGACACCCACACCTATGGTGTGGGTGAAGTTTTTTCAGCCCCACCAAAATGCAAAATGAAAGGCGACCTGTTTCCGAGTCCCGCCCTTTTGGCTTTTAGCCAAAAGGGCGGGGCGAGGAGGGAAATTTTCATCTGAGCGACCAGGGCTTCCTTTGGCTTGTCAGCATACTCTGTTCCTGCCAGTTTCCTTTGCCTTATACAGGGCGCGGTTGGAGGATTCGATTAGGGAGTCGGTGTTGGCTCCGTTCTCAGGAAAAACAGCTATGCCTATGCTGACAGTGCTGGATGCGACCTCGTCGTAGGCCTTGAATACGGCAGATTCAATGTTCTCCCTTATATGCTCTGCTGCCTGCAATGCCCCATCCCTGCCTGTATCAGTAAGCGCTATCACAAACTCCTCGCCGCCGTATCTTCCTATAATATCGATCTCGCGCAAGTTTGACTTGAGAATTTTTGCTATCTCCTTTAAAACAACATCCCCTACTAGATAGCCAAAGCGATCATTCTTTTCTTTGAAATTATCCAGGTCCAGCATGAGAAAAGACAGATTCGTCTTACGGCGCATTGAACGTCTTAGTTCCTCTCTCAGTCTCTCCAAAAAATACCTCCTCGTGGAAACACCTGTCAGGGGATCCGTGATAGACGCCTCCTGCACCTTCTCATACAGAATCACCTTCTGAAACTGTATCGCAAACTGGCTGCCAAGGATAATGAAATTCTCAAAATACGGCCTTGGAATATTTTCTATATACAAAATCCCTGCGATTCTTTCCTCTACAAAAAGAGGGATAGCTACAAGCGTCTCAAAATCCTTTATAATGGCCAGCCTTTTTAAGAGCCGTGACTCAACTTGAGAAAATAGCGAAACTACTTTCTTCTCTTCAGTCATAATAACAGCGAGCTCATTATCAAAACTATCAGGGTTGACCTTGCCGATCTTCTGGCCCAGCTCGATCTGATAGACCGACTCTATATCCTTAGAATCCTTTAAAAGTACAAGCCTGGTAGACCTGAACCTGAAAGACTTTCTTACCGTCGATGAAAATATATTTAATATGTCCTCGAGCAAGAGACATCTGGACATATCCTTAGAGATCTCGTACAAAGAAAGTACCTGCTGTAATTTTTTTTCTCTCTCAAGGTTTGATTCTATCTCGCCATTATCCTGGCGCATCAAATCCTCATAACGCGCCTTTACCTCTTCAAATCTGGCGCGCATAAGCTCTTTATGCTGATCAAAATCTTTCCTGAATCTATCAGCTATAAAAGGCAGGGCATTTATAGCTAATGCAAAAATCATGCTCTCATACGGAAATGCCTTAAGACCCCTGATTAAAATAAATACACCTGCCAAGGCAGAACATACTAATGCCTTAGACAGACTAATCCTGTAGCTCAAAAATAACACCACTGCTGAAATTGTAAAATACACTAGAAATTTCATATTAGCTATCAGGTGTTAGCATCTGTTGGTAGAGCCTGGCATTGCCAAGGCTCGCGGCACCAAGATCACACAGTATGCATAGAAGACGCAAATCCTCAGAGGTATACGCGTAAGGCTTTGAATGTTCAAGCCGCACTATACCTACAACCTTTTTCCGTTCTATAAGCGGCGAGGAAATAACTGAACGGAAAACCCCTTTCGTTTCTTCGCTGAATCTGAAATCCTTTCTGATATCCTCTGTAAGAAGAGACTGCCTGTGTTTAAAAACCCAATTATCAAGAAGATCTCCTTTTTTAGATTTCACCTTATCCAGATCTTTCCCTATCCTGGATGCAGCAAGATTTAATTCCTGCTTTTCAGTGTCCACTAAAAATAAAAGCGCTGATCCTGATTTTCCTACTATACTAAGCGCGTTATCTAAGATAATCTCAGAGACATCATCAAGGGAAAGCGTGGAGCCAAGAGAGTCAGTCGCATCCTTGAGCAGATTAAACCTTTTTTCTTTTTTTTCAAGAAAAGCCGCTTCTCTTTTATGTCTTAAATGTTCATTTATGAGAAGCTCAGTACTTTTGCTAAGCTCCTCTATGCGTGTTTCAGTAATATACCTGGTATAATCATGTTTCTTTATTCGATCATCCACGATCAAAAATGTCACGAAAAATATCGGCACGCCCCAGACATAGTGAAAATTCATTGCGAGCGAGATCAGGATCGTGAGAAAAATCGAAGCGCCAAGAAAAAAAAGACCCCGATAATAACCAAGGTCCTGCAGGCTCATTATGATGATCAGATTGTATAAAAAAATAGTGGGGATCTTAGGTAGATCAGTGCGGAATACCAGGAAGGAGACAATAATAAAGCTGGCGCCACAAATTATGCCGCTCTTTATCTTGCTGAGATTTTCTGATCCCATGTGTCAAGGTCAAGTCGTATAATCGATGATCTGAGTAACGGTGTCGTTCAGATTCTTGCGGCTTACCACCATATCTATAAGCCCGTGTTTCAGGAGGAACTCCGATGTCTGGAACCCCACAGGGAGTTTCTGATGTATGGTCTGCTCTATGACCCTGGGCCCTGTAAATCCAATAAGGGCCTTTGGTTCAGCAATAATAATATCCCCCAGAGAAGCAAAACTCGCCAGGACCCCTGCCATTGTAGGATTTGTCAGAATAGATATATACAGGCCTCCTGCTTTATTGTGTCTTGCGAGCGCGGCTGAGGTCTTTGCCATCTGCATAAGCGAGATCATGCCTTCATACATCCTTGCCCCGCCGCCTGAACCAGAGATGATCACTATCGGCAGTTCATTCTCAGTAGCATACTCTGTAATCCTGGTTATCTTCTCGCCCACTACATAGCCCATCGATCCCATTATAAAACGCGAATCAGTCACGCCCAGCGCGATCTGCCTGTTATTGACACGGCCCTTTCCCACCACCGCTGCCTCTTCCATGCCAGTCGTCAATGTATCCTCCTCTATCTTTTTCTCATAACTCTTGGGGCCTTTGAATTTCAGGATATCCCGCGGCTTCATTCCTTTTTCAAACTCCTCAAAACTACCCTGATCAAGAAACATATTTATGCGCTCATATGCGCTGAGTATAAAATGATAGCCGCACTTCGGACAGACCCTTAAGTTTTCATCAAGGGTCTTTTTGTATATCATCTCTGAGCAGCCTCCGCATTTCAGCCAGCTCCCATCCGGCACACCCTTGCGCTTCGAGACCTTTACCACTTTATATTTTGGTTTCTTGAATAGAGGCATTTATTAACTCGCTTCGCTCGTTAATACACAGATGATCACAGATTGTACAGCAATTACAAGGCTTTACAGATGATCGCAGATAACTTTGTCTGTGATCATCTGTATCTTTTAATCTGTGATAATCTGTGCATCAAAACACATTAATTACAAGGCCTGTCAGGACCTTGGGGTAGAAGTACGTTGATTTCTGAGGCATACGTTTGCCTGAAAGCGCCATGTCCCGGACCTCAGTGACCTTTGTAGGATTTAATATAACAGATAAAGAAAACCTTCCTTCGTCCACTTCTTTAACAGCATGCTTTATGTCCTTTGTAAAATCTATTGAAAGCGTTCTGGACTGCGCCTCGACCTTTTTCCTCAATGGCTCTATCACCAGATCATGGAGCACGCTGACATCCAGAGAATCATTATCCTTCACGCGCAATCCTGTAAATCCGCCTTTCTCGTATATTGCAAATCTCTTTTCAGGCGGCACTGCCTTAGAAAGAAAATCTTCGACCTCTTCGCTCGAAGAAATCTTCTCAATTCTAAAATTCTTTTTTAAATCCTCTTTTAGTTCTGATAA
>JAHIRR010000119.1 GCA_018818505.1 Candidatus Omnitrophota bacterium
AAAGATAACTACTATAATTCTTACAATAGTCTTTTACTGCACTCTGGTCCATGCTGTACCTTTTACTAAAGGCGAGAAATTTATCTATGACGTGAAGTATAAGGGCCTAAAGGTAGGCAGATCCATCCTTACTTTTCACGGTGAGGAGAAATTAGGGGATAAAAAGGCTTATCACATTACATTTTCTACAAATATCCCCTCGCTTAAGGATACGGAGGAATTATATGCAGACAAGGATACCTTTCTTCCTATCCAGGTGCACAGGGCGATTAAAAAGAAGCTGGGGTTTGGCGACAGGATAAAAGAGGTGTATGACCAGGAGAATTTCAGGGTGGATGTTTCCTCAAAAAGCAAGCTGCGCACAAAAAGATTTTCAATACAAAAAGACAGGCCTATACATAATGCCATACTCCTGGCCTACTACTATAGAGTAAACAATACCTTTAATAAGGGCGATAAGTTTAACATTACACTGCCCACATTTGATTTTGAGGTCACGTTTAATGGCATAGAGGCTGTCAAGACCCCGCTTGGAGAATTCCAGGCATACACGTTTACAAGCGACCCGCCCAAATTCAAACTCTGGCTCTCGCTAGATGAGAGAAAAATCCCCCTAAAGATCGAAAACCCCAGCATGCTCGGCTATTCACTAGTAATCAGATCCATCGACTAATTATCTCTTCCTGTCATTGCGAGCGAAGCGAAGCAATCTCAAAAAAAGAGATTGCTTCGCTCACTTTGTTCGCTCGCAATGACACATGCACCCCCGATAACTCACCCATTACGGGGCAGGAAGGATTTTAGTTGAAGTTTGTCGGAGTATGGAGGTATAATAATAAAAGGAAAGGAGGAGTGAAATGGTAAAAAAACTAGGTGTATTTGTTGTGGTAGTTTTGGTAGCGGCCATGTTAAACGTAGTATGCTATGCTCAAGATCCTGATGTCTATTTAGCAGAGTATTACAGAGACATGACGAGCATAATAGAGCAAAATATGGACGATCCTGATAAGTGTGTCAAAGAGGTAGAGAATTTCTTTCAAGATCTTGATAAGGAAGAATATGCGCGTAACTGGGTAGCATCAATGAACAAGGATCTTAGCGAAGAGTCATTCGAAGAATCCATGGAAAGCGAACCTAATAAATCTATGATGGAATATAATAATGTGATGGCGAGCTTTATGCAAAAACATCCTGAGCATGGCGGAGAGATAATAGAGTTTTCAGTTAGATTTATGAGTGAACTAAGAAGCGAGTAAGTGAGTAGTGAGCATTAACAACGGTTCTGAGCACAATCTCTGACCTGTCCCTGATCGCTTATACCGTTTGTGAAGTTTCTTGTACCGTTTTGGAATTCCCCTACCAATGTGTTCCTGAATTAAGCTTCAAACTGTCCTCGAAGATAATAATTGAGAATTTTTGTGCGGATTTCAATTGAGCTTTGTCTATGAGTAGGAGTATAATGGCAAAGTAAAGGCAGAGAGAGGCTTATGAAAAAGAATATCCTGATAATAGAAGACGAAGAAGATATTATAGAGTTGGTCAAATATAATCTAGAGAAAGAAGGGTTTAGTGTGCGCTCTGCTAAGGATGGAGAAGAGGGTTTGAGGGTAATAAAAAGCTACAAACCAAGCCTTGTTCTTCTAGACTTAATGCTTCCAGGCATAGATGGCCTTGAGGTGGCAAAGAAAATAAAGAAGGATGATAATCTAGCGCATATACCTATCATTATGCTCACAGCCAAGGCAGCTGAGTCTGATGTAGTGGTTGGCCTTGAAGTAGGCGCAGATGATTATATTACTAAACCATTTAGCCCAAAGATTCTTGTATCCAGGGTAAAAGCAGTTCTGAGAAGGCATGAATCGCCAGCAGCACAAAAAAGGATCAAGATAAATAAACTCGTCATAGACAGCATTAAGCACAAGGTAAGCTTTGGCGGGAAAGAGATATCCCTTACCTTGACAGAGTATAAATTATTAGAGTATATGGCTCAGAAGCCAGGCATGGTCCTGAGCCGCTCTAAACTCCTGGACGGGGTATTTGGTTATGACTCCGCAGTGTATGACAGGACCATAGATGTCCACATAAAATCCCTGCGTCAAAAACTAGGTAAAGCCAAGGCATATATCGAGACTGTGCGAGGCATTGGCTATAGATTTAAGGAAATCGAAAGATGAAAAGCAGAATTATCTGGAGATTCTTAGGCGCGTATATAGTTTTAATAATCTTGGCAGTATTTATTTTGAACTTTTTTGTAAGTGCAAAATTACAGGATTATTATGAAACTAAGATTACCGATAAGCTTAAGACCAATAGCTTTTTGGCTGCAGATCTATTGACTGGTTTTCCATTGGCCAGCGAAGAGAGGGCTAAAGACCTAGCTGATAAATTAAATACAAGGGTTACAATCATAGATAAAGACGGCAGAGTCTTAGGCGATTCAGAAAAAAATTGGCGCTCAATGGAAGATCATAGTAACCGGCCAGAGATAATAGAGGCCATAAGGCTCGGCTACGGAGAGAGCACGCGGTTTAGTGACACCCTGGGGTTTAACATGAAATACGTTGCTGCGCCTATTATTATTGACGATAACTTGTTTGGCATAGTAAGGTTAGCCTTGCCGCTTTCTGAGATACAATCAGAACTAAGGGTCATCTACAGAGTAGTTCTTCTTGGCGGTATTATTTCTATCCTAATCGCATTTGTAATAGGCTATTTTATATCAAGAGGTATCACAAGGCCTATTACCCAGATGACAGATATAGCAGAAAGCATTTCAAGAGGTGATTTTAGCAAAAAGGCCAGCGTGAAATCAAAAAATGAACTTGGTATTCTAGCCAGGTCTTTAAATAAGATGGCAGATGAGCTTCAGTCGCAGCTTGAAAGCCTAAAGAAGTTAAATACAGTAAGAACAGATTTTGTGGCAAATGTCTCACATGAATTAAAAACACCCCTTACCTCAATAAAAGGGTTTATTGAGACGCTGGAAGACGGCGCATTGGACGATAAAGAAAATGCCCAGAAGTTTATAGGTATTATTAAAAAACATACAGAGCGCATCAGTAGCATCATTGATGATTTATTGAGCCTGTCTGAGCTGGAATTAGGTAAGGATAGGCTTAATAGGCAGAGCTTCGATTTAAAAAAATTAGTGGATGAGATATTATTGGGATTTGGACACGCGCTTTCTGCAAAAAGGCACTCCATAGAGACTAGTTACAATGGCAAGGATTTTAATATAACAGCAGATCGGGAAAAGACAGAAGAGGTCTTTGTTAATCTTATAGACAATGCAATAAAATATACCAATAGTAACGGGAAGATCTTGGTAAATCTTAGTGAAAATGAAGACGATTTTCTCATTGAGATAAAGGACAATGGCATAGGTATACCAAAAGAACATTTAGACAGGATTTTTGAGCGCTTTTACAGGGTTGACAAGGCGCGCTCAAGACAGCTTGGAGGCACAGGCCTGGGCCTTGCCATAGTCAAGCATATCATCCTCCTTAACAATGGCGCCATCGATATAGATAGCGAGTTAAATAAAGGTACCAGGATATCTTTTTCCCTCCCAAAGGCCTGATTTCCATCTTAACATAATCTTCATAATCCCTTCATATGGCTTTAATATTTAATATATATACTTTATGTAGATATATTAGAGGGAGAGATTGTATGCTTAAAGATACCTTGAAGATATTCACAAAGGCAATGCTGGTGCTTGGTTTCCTTTATCTATTTTTGGTTTCGATCGGGCTTTTAGGTGAGGCGTTCAAGGGGTTTGGAAAGGAATTTGCCGAAAACCTGTTAAGGATGACATCAAATCCGTTTGTGAGCCTATTTATAGGTATCCTTGCAACAAGCCTGATGCAGTCTTCATCAACGACCACTTCTATAGTAGTAGGCATGGTGGCATCAGGTACTATTACAGTAGGTAATGCGATCCCCATTATCATGGGCGCGAATATAGGCACAACTGTCACAAATACGCTTGTTTCCATCGGCCACATAACACGAAGAGAGGAATTTAAGCGAGCCATAGCAGGCGCGACTGTACATGATTTTTTTAATCTTTTTGTGTGGGGGTACTGTTTCCACTGGAGATTGCAACAGGGTTTTTACAGCGGCTGGCTACAGTACTCTCAGCCGCATTTATTAACTGCGGAGGAGTAAAGTTCACAAGCCCTATAAAGATGGCTACAAAACCAGCTATACATCTGATAAAGGATTTTTTGGAGCAATTTTTAACCCTGCCTGACGCTGTTAGCAATATATCCATGCTGGTCTTTTCTATAATACTGCTATTCTCTTCTTTATATTTTATCGTGAGGATCATGAAGTCTTTAGTTATAAAGAAAGTAGAAGTCGTTTTGGACAATACCATAGGTAAGAGCGGATTGCTGGGGATTTTGGTAGGTCTGGGTTTTACTATTATAGTACAGAGCAGCTCTATAACGACATCGCTTTTAGTCCCATTAATCGGTGCCGGCATTTTGACAGTGGAGACAGTATTTCCCATAACAATGGGCGCTAATATCGGGACCACTGCAACAGCTATCCTTGCTTCATTTGCCACCGGAAATCCTGCGGCCATTACTATTGCATTCGTGCATTTCCTGTTCAATTGTATCGGCGTATTGGTCCTATACCCAATCAAGGCATTGAGGGCCATACCTATTAATCTGGCAAAGGGCCTGGGCGAGCTGGCATTCAGAAAGAGGAGGTATGCACTGTTGTATGTGGCCGGCGTATTTTTTCTGATCCCGTCGGCACTGATTATTATTTCAAGGTTATTTAAATAAAAGGAGGCAGGTATGTTTAAAAACATATTGGATTTTTGGAGAGGGAAGGATTTTATGAGTCAGGTGCTGGAGGAATTTGAGAGCATGCTGGATAAATCAAAAGAGATGTTTGATCTGGTGTGTAGGCGCCTGATTTATAATGAAGAGGTCGCAGGTTTAGAAGAAAAGATTTACGCTCTTGATAAAAATATAAATGAGCTTGAGAAAGATATACGGAAGAGAACAGCAGAGCACCTGGTGCTCAGGCCCTCAGTAGACGTATCTACCAGTCTGCTTCTGATGAGCGTTGTGAAGGATGCCGAGAGGCTGGGCGATTACTGCAAAAATCTTTATGAGGTAATAAAACTTCTGGATAGGCCGTTGGATAGAAGGATCTACTCCAATATCTTTGATGCCATGGATAAAAAGATTTCAGACTTTTTTTCCAAGACAAAAAAGGTCTTCAGGGAATCTGATGAACAGGGCGCTATGCTTTTATGGGAATACGAGAGGAAGATTGTCAAAGAATGCGACAGAATTATTGAGACATTGACAAAGAGCAGTTTTTCTGTAAATCAGGCTGTTTGTTTTGCCTTAATAGCCAGGCATTTCAAGCGACTGACAGCCCATCTGGCAAACATAGGGACGTCTGTAGTGTTGCCTATAAGTGATCTGGATTATTTTGATGAAAGGAGAAAAGAGAATGATAAGGGTTGAAAAGATAGAAGTTATATTTTTACTCGCAGTGTTATCACTAATGACTTTTTCTAATACATGCCTTGCGTTTGACGATGGGGATTGGCAGTATTGGAACACAGAGGGCATATCTGTAAAGCTTTCTGATGAATGGAAGGCTGAGCTTGAGCAGGAGTTTCGCTGGGGCGATGATATGGCAAATCCTTATTATAATCATACAGATGTCGGTTTTACATATTCCGGCCTTGCAGATTGGTTTGATTTCGGGATCAATTACAGGCATATAAATGAAGAAAAAAGCAATGAATGGAAGAGAGAACACAGGCCCCACATAAATGGCACGGTTAAATGGAAACTTCAGGATTTTTCATTCAGTAACCGCGGCAGACTCGAATTCAGGGAAAGAGAAGACGCAGATGAAACATGGCAATACAGGAATAAACTGTCAGTCAAACCTCCGATCTCTCTCACTAAATACAAGATCCAGCCTTACGTTGCAGACGAGACCTTTTTTGACTCTGACTCAAAAGAGCTCAACAGAAACAGGCTCTATTCAGGTATCTCCTTTAATATCTTCAAGGCGCTCAAGGGAGAAGTATATTACCTCTGGCAGCGCTCCAAATCCTCCTCCTCTGGTAAGTGGACTGATTATAACGTTGCAGGCACAAAACTCAAGCTTTCTTTTTAAGTAAATCTCCTTAAGTAAATTCCCCTTGACAGTAACAGATCTTCGGTGTATACTTATATTGGTAATGGAAATCATTATCAATAAGCCTGTCTACCGGCAGGCAGGGAGATTAGGTATGCGGCACAGGTATAGGCATGCGCATCCATGGTGGGGCGGCAGATTCAGGGGCTGTGGGTACAGGATTACAGCGCCCAGACAGGCCATACTGGATGTTCTAAGTAAAACAGACGAACACTTAAGCGCAGAGGATATATATTTAAAGGTACATAAGGTTTATCCCGGCGTAGGCCTTACTACTGTTTACAGGACACTTGAGATTTTGGCGGATATGGGACTTTTGAGTAAGTTTGATTTTGGTGACGGCAGGGCCAGGTATGAACTATCAGAAGGCCCTAAGGGAGAAAGACACCATCATCATCTGGTGTGTACCAGCTGCAGCAGGGTTATTGATTATACTGATTTTATAGATGAAGAAAAGGATCTTTTAGATAAGGCAGAAAAGGGATTGTCAAAGAAGTATAATTTTAAGATAAATGGCCATTCAATCCAGTTTTACGGTTTATGCGATAAGTGTAAATAAAAAAATTTGACCATTAATGAAAATGGTTTTCAATAACGAAAAAAGGAGGTATTAGTTATGCCAAGAGGAGATGGAACTGGTCCAATGGGCCAAGGTCCTATGACTGGTGGAGCTCGTGGTTACTGCGCAGGTTATTCTACGCCTGGCTATATGAACTCAGGCCCTGGTATGGGCTATGGTTTTGGCTGGGGAAGAGGCAGAGGCCGTGGCCGCGGAGGAAGAGGTTTTGGCTGGGGCAGAGGATGGGGATATCCCAATGCAATGCCATATGCCGCGCCTTACTATGAGCCAACTGCCAAAGAAGAAACAGGCATGCTTGAAGAGCAGTCTGAGTTCTTGAAAGAGCAGCTTAAGGATATCCAGGACAGGATCAAGACACTTGAGAAGACAAAAAAATAATAAAACAACAAAAAAGGAGGTATAGCTTGAAGATAGCCATATCTACAGATGGGGATCTTGTATCCGAGCATTTTGGAAGATGCCCTACATTTACAATAGTGGATATCGAAGATAGTGAAGTAAAAAATAAAGAGCTCGTTTCAAATCCAGGTCACCAGCCAGGGGCTATTCCCCAGTTTTTGC
>JAHIRR010000120.1 GCA_018818505.1 Candidatus Omnitrophota bacterium
AAAATCAAATCATTTCCCTTCTCATCTTTAGCTTCTCTGTTACCGATGTTGTAAACTAGTCCATAATCATATTCACCAAGAAATATATTAATAGGCGCCCTATGGAAAGGAATTCTATATTTTTCTAATGTTTCATTTTGGGATACAAAACCAGTATATATATTTACATCTGCTTTTGGTAATTCGGATCTTGAAACTTCTTTTTCTAAACCATTTATTAAAATTATACCGTTATCAGTAAACACTTCTTCCTTTTTAGCATCGAAATCTGGGATTAAAAAAGATACCGCATTCCACCCACTCTTTACAACAATTCTTACTGTTAAGTTTGTGTCTCTGCGTTTTAATGATCTTGCTATCTTTAATGAAGTTTGTATATCTCCTAAACCAGCTCTTTCCTCTGTTATAATATTAATTGAACTGACATATTTAAACAATGATCTTGGCTCTAATCCTTGCTTAGAATCACTCAATATCTGTGAGCCATCTATTGTTGCATTGGCCTCTTGAATTTTTTCATTTCCTTCATTTGCGGATGTTTTAAGTGGGACTCTTAAAGAATCTTTCGAAGGATAAGAGTAAGTTGTAATGCACAGAAAAGATAACACGCTTACTGTTAAAGCAATAATTCTCAAGTTATAATCTTTTCTAAACCTCAACATAATCATGGCAAAAAATTTCTGCTTCGCCAAGCTATTTTCATGCTTGGCTCCGCAGGAATATTAATCCGCCGTAGCATATCTATCATGAAGTCTCTTCTCTGGCGTAGGCGGAAACCCTTGTTTTAGGGCTAAATAGTCGTTCTTGCTACTATCTTTTATCTATATATTAAGTATAGCATAAAATTTGCCTTTTTCAAGATAAAGCAGAGATTATAACTTATTGAAATTGAAGGAGTTAAATTATTTAAAAAGTTCGAGGATTGGTGTTTCAAAGAATTCTTTTATATCAATACCAGATGCGCCTATTAATATGCTTCGTTTGATCCTGTATTTTTTTGCAAAAATATTAAGTCCTGAAAGACTTGTATGTTTCTTTCCGCTTTTAACTTCTATTGCAACTAAATCAGACCCTTTCGCGAGAATAAAATCGACCTCGTTATTACCTTTTCTCCAGTAATAAACATCTATACTGTGCTGTATGCCTTCGTTTACAAGATGAGCTCCTACGCTGACTTCAACCAAGCGACCCCATATATTAGGATCAGAGCGCCACTCCTGAAAGCTTTTATTGGCTAAGGCTGTCATCAAAGCTGTATTTAGAGGCAGCCATTTCGGACTAGAGCTTCTTCGACGTAATGCTCCTCCTGACCACTTTGGTAAACCCTTTATCAAAAAAGCGGATTCGAGTAGCCTCTGGTAATGGGCAAGGGTCACGGTATTGCCAGCGTCGGCCAACTGCCCCAGCATTTTCTGATAGGAAAGAATTTGCCCTCCGTATTCACAGGCCAAGACAAAAAGCTGTCTAAGAAGGGCTGGCTTTTCAACTCGGTTTAAAAGCAGTATATCTTTTGAAATAGCTGTCTCAATCAAAGAATCTCTTACATACTGCGCCCATCTTTCTTCATTGTCAATCAGGCTGGCAGATCCTGGATAACCGCCAAAATATATAAATCTATCAATATCCCAGCTAAAACAGTTCCTGCACTCTTTCCATGACCAATGCCCTAATCTTATAATCTCAAATCGGCCTGCAAGGCTTTCAGTCAATCCTTTCTGAATTAAAAGAGCAGATGAACCCAAAAGAACTACTTTGAGATTAATGTCCTTTCTTGTATCTTCATCCCATAACCGCTTCACTTCCTCTGACCAGTTTGATATTTTTTGAACCTCGTCCAATACAAGAATTACAGACTTTCCATCCTTGGCTTTTCTGCGGCATAGATCCCATTGCTGAACAATCCATTCCATAGGTGGCGGAGCCGGAAAATCTGCCGCAGCATAATGATACTGCATGCCTATATCTTCAAGAACTTGCCTAATAGCAGTTGTTTTGCCTACCTGTCTTGGACCAGAAATAACCTGGATAAAATTCCTCTTTTCCTTCAGGCGTTGGGTAATTGTGTTTGTTATATCTCTTTTAAATAAAGGTAATTGCATAAATATACTCCATTATCTCAAACTACTGAGTTAATTATACACTACGTCTTAAAGAAAATCAAGGGTTCTGGTTAATTTTTTTAAGCTCTCCTTTCTAGGTTTAACCTCTCTTATCTCCCAATTAATAACCGAATCAGATGTTACTCCGATAACATCAGCAAGCTCCTCTATTTCTAATCCCTTATCCATCCTTGCCTTACGTATCTTTTCACCCAATGTTCTAGGATTTTTGGGATATTTAGGATTGAACTCAAGCAGGTCAATTTCTATGGTTAGGGTATAAACTGGAAAGTTTGTGTTCTGTATCGCACGGTTGCCCGTGCGGGTTTCTGACAGACCCAAAGAAAGAGTGTCACTTTACACCCTTGAGAATACAGAAGTATCTGTCGAGGATTTCCGGGCCGCTCTTAGACAGGATCGACATCCACATAGAGGTCCCTCCTGTCAAATACAAAGAACTCTCAAGCGAGGCCTGCGGCGAAAAATCAGAAATAATAAAAGAAAGAGTTGAAGCTGCGAAAAAGATTCAGTTGGCTCGGCTCAAAGACCATGGCCTATTTGCAAATTCCCAGATGCCTCATAGGCTTATTAGAAAATACTGCAAACTAGACGAGTCTGCGCAAAATCTCCTGAAACAGGCCATCACAGAACTCGGCTTCAGCGCCAGATGTTACGACAAGATCTTAAAGATTTCCAGGACAATCGCGGACTTAGAGAATAATATAATACTTTCCTAAATTCGGACCACTGGTTAAGGTATAAAAATGTGGTAAACTATGAACCAGGAGGCCAAAATGGGAAAGCGAAAAAAGTATCCTAAGGAATTTAAAGCACGTGTGGCGCTGGAGGCTCTAAAAGGAGA
>JAHIRR010000121.1 GCA_018818505.1 Candidatus Omnitrophota bacterium
AAAAGGATAGAAGGCTGGATGAATAACTATCCTCGTAAGATACTAGGTTACAAAACACCAAACGAGTTGGTTTTAAATGTTACAAATAGCAGGTCAGGGGTTTTGAATTGAAAATTTTCGCAATATGAGTTACAATCCACTTCCGTCCGATAACCCTTAAAAATGGCTTGCAAAAGCAAAAGCTTGTGATATAATAAAACACCTATAATTTTGAGTAGCAACCTCGGAGGTTGCCGTATGGCAACCTCCGAGGTTGAAAAGGAGTTTAATTTAAGGAGGTAAGCACGTGGACACAGAATTAATCAAGAAACTTTTGGAAGCAGGTTCCCATTTTGGCCATAACAGGAGCCGTTGGAACCCAAGAATGAAGAAGTTTATCTTTGGGGAGCGCTCAAGGATCTATATAATAGATCTTGAAAAGACAGTAGAGTTTATCAATAAGGCCAGGGAGTTTTTAAAAGAGGTGGCTGCTAAAGGAGAGAAGATCCTTTTTGTTGGCACCAAGAAACAGGCTCAGGATGTCATAACTGAAGCTGCTCAGCGTTCAGGCATGTATTTTGTCAAGAATAGATGGCTGGGCGGCACGCTCACTAATTTTAAGACGATTCGCAACAGCATAAAGCGCCTAAAGGACATCGAGACAATGGAAAAAGATGGAACGTTCGAAGCAATTACAAAGAAAGAACGGGCCATTCTTACAAAGGAGATGGAGAAGTTAAGAAGAAATCTCCAGGGCATAGTCGAGATGAAAAAGATGCCAGGCGCCATGTTTATCGTGGATTCTAAAAAGGAAGACATAGCTGTAAAGGAAGCCAAGAAGCTTGGGATCCCTATAGTGGCTATAATAGATACAAACGCAGATCCTGATTTTATTGACCATCCTATACCAGCCAATGATGATGCCATGCGTTCCATAAAGCTTATAACAGATATGATCACAGAGGGTATTATAGAAGGCCAGGGCCAGTTTGACCAATCTGAGGTGGATAAAAAGGCTGCGCAAAAAGAACAGGACCAGACAGATAAAAATGAGCTCATTGAAAAGCCTTCAGAGCTGGTAGAGGCAATAGAAGAAGAAAAACTGAAAGACAAGGAAAAGGAAGAGAAAAAAACAAAGCCGGTTGTTAAAAAGAAACCCTATAGGCCGACCAGGCCAAAAAATAGATAATAAATTTTTTTATAGAAAGGTAAGGTAAGCACAATGGCAGTTTCAGTAGACATGATCAAGCAGTTGAGAGAAAAGACCAATGCGCCCATGATGGATTGCAAAAAGGCTTTGCAAGAGGCGAATGGCGATATAAAAACCGCAATGGAGATCCTGAAAAAGCGGGGCCAGATCGTTGCGCTTAAAAAGGCAGGCCGTTCTGCAAAAGAAGGTGTTATAGAAAGCTACATCCACTCAAACAATAAAATAGGCGTGCTCTTAGAGGTAAATTGCGAGACAGATTTTGTTGCCCGCAACGAGGACTTCAGGAAATTCGTAAAGGATGTATGCATGCAGATCGCGGCAAGTTCCCCTTCCTATGTCTCAAGGGAAGAAGTGCCTAATGCCACTGCGGATAGAGAAAAGACAATCTTAAAAGATCAGATAAAAGGAAAAAAACCTGCGAATGTCATGGAAAAGATCATCCAGGGAAAATTAGAAAAATTTTATTCAGAAGTATGTCTCCTGGACCAGCCATTTATTAAAGACGATAAAATGACTATCAAGGAATACATGGGTTCACTTATAGGAAAAATAGGCGAGAATATAATGATCCGCAGGTTCGTAAGATTTCAAGTCGGGGAGGATATTGGATGAAGAAATCTGCTTACAAAAGGGTTGTTCTCAAATTAAGCGGAGAAGCGCTTCAAGGAAAAAAAGGTTATGGCATAGACCCTTCTGTTACAGGTGCAATAGCGAAAGAGATAAAGGATATTAAGAGATTAGGCGTTCAGATCGCGATTGTAATGGGCGGAGGAAACATCTACAGGGGCGCCACAGCTTCAAAGCAGGGAGTGGACCGCATAATAGCTGACTACATGGGCATGCTAGCAACAGTCATAAACGGGCTTGCGCTGCAGGATGTGCTGGAGAAGGCAGGCGTTATGACGCGCGTCCAGACCGCGATTGACATGCAGGAGATCGCAGAGCCGTATATCAGGCGCCGGGCAGTAAGGCATCTTGAAAAAGGATTGGTTGTTATCTTTGTCGCTGGCACAGGCAATCCATATTTTTCAACAGATACAGCCGCCAGTCTCAGGGCAATAGAGATAAACGCGGATATTATTTTAAAGGCCACAAATGTAGACGGTGTATACTCTGCCGATCCGAAAAAGAACAAATCCGCGAAAAAATTTAAGAGCTTGAAATATATCGAAGTCCTGAATAAGGGGCTTAAGGTCATGGATGCTACTGCAGTGAGCCTTTGCATGGATAACAGCCTGCCCATAATTGTTTTTAATCTCACAAAAAAAGGAAATATAAAAAGGGTCATCCTGGGCGAAAAGATAGGAACAGCAGTTAAATAAGGTAACTACCTATATTGAAAAGGAGATCATTATGCTGCCCCTCCAAAAACGACTTCAAGAAACAGAAGAAAAGATGAAAAAATCTGTAGATGCGACAATAAGGGAATTCGCAGAGATCAGGACTGGCCGAGCAAATTCGAGTCTCGTTGAAGGCATAATGATAGAATATTACGGCACAAATACGCCACTCAAGCAGCTTGCCGGTATATCTATACCAGAGCCTAGACTTATCGCGATCCATCCATGGGACCCCTCCAGTATTCCTGCAATAGAAAAGGCGATATTAAAGTCACAACTTGGTATAAACCCTGTAAATGACGGAAAGCTCATAAGGATAGCTATACCCTCTCTTACAAAGGAGAGATGTGAAGAGCTTGGGAAAGTGCTGCATAAGATCTCAGAGCAAGGCAGAGTCTCTATAAGAACAGTGCGCAGGGATGCCATAGACAGCATAAAGAAGATGGAAGATGCAAAAGACATCCCAGAAGACGCGCGTTTTAAAGGCCAGGAAGAAGTCCAGAAGCTGACAGAGAAATATACGAAGAAGATCGACGAGCTTTTAAAGGATAAAGAGAAAGAACTTACTACTATATAATTACCTGTCATTGCGAGCCCTGAGCTTGTCGAAGGGCGAAGCAATCTCAAAAACCTTAAAAATACACCTGAGAATTGTAATCGTAAGTGCGAAAAATAATTAAATAAAAATGCCCCATAGCTCTTAAAATCTGTTATTTTGTAAGGTGGAAAAACCAACAAAATAAACAGGAGAGCCTATGGAGCAGGTAAATTATACCACCAGAAGAGGAAAGTATAAACATCTAAATGAAAGAGACAGATATCGGTTAGAAGGCTATCTGGAAACAGGCCTTACAGTAAAACAGATAGCCCAGAAGCTAAATAGCCACTTATCAACGATATACCGGGAAATAAAACGCGGCCAGGTTAAAAGGATACACAGTGACCTGACGGAATATTGGGCATACAGGGCAAACACAGCCCATAGCGATTACGAAAGAAAAGTAACAAACAGGGCACACTCTCTAAAAATAGAAAAATACGAGGAGTTAGCTACCTATATTCAGAAAAAGATACATAAGCATAAATATTCCCCTGACGCGGTAATAGGCGAGTTAAATCGAACAGGGCAAGGGCTTATTTGCACAAAGACCCTGTATAACTATATCGACAGGGGAGTATTCGAAGGGGTAACTAACTATACCTTATGGGAAAAACGTAAACGCCATAAACATAAATACAGGCAAGTGAGCAGGGTAAGCTTAAAGAATAAAGGATCAAGAAGCATAGAAGAAAGGCCTGAAAGAATAAATAACAGGCTTGAATACGGCCACTGGGAAGGGGACTCTATAGTAGGCTTAAGAAACGGAAAGAAAGACGCCCTATTTACTCTAAGCGAGCGCATGACACGGGAAGAGATAATAATAAAGATAAAGTCTATGACCCAGGATTCAATATTAAATGCTATCAATAAGCTGGAAACAAGCTATGGCAGTTATTTCAGGGAAAAGTTTAAAAGCATAACCCTGGATAACGGAAGAGAATTCTTAGATTGGGAATCTATCGAACAAAGTAGATTAAACGGCAAAAAGCGCACGTTAGTATACTTTGCCCATCCCTACTCTTCATGGGAAAGGGGCACAAACGAAAACCAAAACAGGATGATTCGTAGATTTATCCCTAAAGGGACAGATATATCAAAACTATCAGATAAAGATATTAAAAGGATAGAAGGCTGGATGAATAACTATCCTCGTAAGATACTAGGTTACAAAACACCAAACGAGTTGGTTTTAAATGTTACAAATAGCAGGTCAGGGGTTTTGAATTGAAAATTTTCGCAATATGAGTTACAATCCACT
>JAHIRR010000122.1 GCA_018818505.1 Candidatus Omnitrophota bacterium
AAAAGGATAGAAGGCTGGATGAATAACTATCCTCGTAAGATACTAGGTTACAAAACACCAAACGAGTTGGTTTTAAATGTTACAAATAGCAGGTCAGGGGTTTTGAATTGAAAATTTTCGCAATATGAGTTACAATCCACTATCACTAAAAAAGTGGCGAAAATGACTTGACAAGAAATCGATAGTAGATTATTATAGTACTTCCTTAATAGCACTCCTCTAAATAGAGTGCTAACAACTAACAATACAAGGGGGTGTAAGTATGTCGATTCAACCATTAGGAGACAGGGTGCTGATAAAGCGCCTTGAGGCAGAGGAAAAGACAAAGGGCGGCATTGTGCTGCCAGAGACTGCAAAGGAAAAGCCGCAGAAGGGTGAAGTGGTCGCTGTTGGCAAGGGTAAGGTATTGGAAAGTGGTAAAGTAGAGCCTTTAGAGGTAAAAAAAGGCGACAAGGTGCTTTTTGGGAAATATGCTGGCAATGAAATAACTCACGATGACCAGGAATACATTATCTTAAGAGAAGAAGATATCCTGGCTATACTGAAATAAAAGGAGGGTTGATAGAAATGGCAAAGCAATTGATTTTTAAAGAAGATGCAAGGAGCGCTATTGCAAAAGGCATAGATATCCTTGCGGATGCAGTAAAGATAACGCTAGGCCCAAAAGGAAGAAATGTGATCATAGATAAAAAATTCGGCTCTCCCACCATTACAAAGGATGGGGTGTCAGTGGCAAAGGAGATCGAATTAAAGGACCCATATCATAACATGGGCGCGCAGTTAGTAAAAGAGGTCGCTGAAAAGACAAGCGATGTGGCAGGCGATGGTACAACCACAGCTACAGTGCTCGCGCAGGCGATCTACAGAGAAGGCCTGAAGAATGTAACAGCAGGCTCTAATCCGACATTATTAAAGCGTGGCATTGAAAAGGCAGTAGTAGCAGTAGTCAAAAATCTAAAGGAAAATCTGTCAAAGGCAATAAAGGACAAAAAGGAGATCGCGCAAGTAGCATCTATCGCAGCCAATAACGACAGCGCGATAGGTGACTTAATAGCGGACGCGATGGAAAAGGTGGGTAAGGACGGCGTTATTACTGTTGAAGAGGCAAAATCAATGGTCACTAATCTGAATGTCGTGGAAGGCATGCAGTTTGACCAGGGGTACCTGTCTCCTTATTTTGTAACAGATTCAGAGAGGATGGAGGCAGTCATAGAAAATCCTTACATCCTTATACATGAGAAAAAGATCTCCGCGATGAAGGATATGCTGCCGCTTCTTGAAAAAATAGCAAGGTCTGGCAAGCCGCTTGTGATAATAGCAGAGGATATCGAAGGCGAGGCGCTCGCGACATTGGTCGTGAATAAATTAAGGGGCACGCTCAATTGCTGCGCAGTAAAGGCACCTGGCTATGGAGACAGGCGCAAGGCCATGCTTGAGGATATAGCAATCCTTACTGGAGGCAAGGCTGTATCAGAGGATCTTGGCATAAAATTAGAAAGTATCACGCTTGATGATCTAGGGAAGACAAAGAGAGTAACTATAGGAAAAGAAGAGACTACTATAATAGAGGGCGCTGGCAAGAACAATGAGATCAATGCCAGGATATCTCAAATAAAGCGTCAGATCGAAGATACAGATTCAGATTATGACAAAGAAAAGCTGCAGGAGCGCCTTGCAAAATTAGCAGGCGGCGTAGCAGTGATCAATGTCGGCGCGGCAACAGAGACAGAGATGAAAGAAAAGAAGGCGCGTGTTGAAGATGCGCTGCACGCTACAAGGGCAGCTGTTGAAGAAGGCATAGTGCCTGGCGGCGGGGTCGCATATCTGCGCAGCATATCCAAACTCGATGATCTAAAACTTAAAGGCGACGAGAAGATAGGCGTTAACATAGTGAAGCGGGCCCTTGAGGAACCGATAAGACAGATCATAAGAAATGCCGGGCTGGAAGATTCAGTTGTAGTAAATGAGGTAAAAGGAAAAGGTAAGAACGAGGGATTTAACGCCCAGAGCGGAGAGTATGTAGATATGATATCAGCTGGTATCATAGATCCTACTAAGGTATCTCGCTCAGCGCTTGAGAATGCAGCCAGCGTAGCTGGACTACTTCTCATGACAGAGGTGCTGATCTCAGATATACCTGAAGAGGAAAAACCAGGTCCAGGCATGCCTCCAGGCGGCGGAATGCCAGGAGGAATGGGAGGAATGTATTAAATGAGGACATGACTTACGAAAATCTCTGATTTTCGTAAGTCATATGTCCGAATTTAATCCGCCGAAGCCAAGCACGAAAGTTGCTTGGCGAAGGCGGACTAAATCGAAGTGTGCCAAAACAGAGCCCCGTTGATGAGAAATTGTCAACGGGGCTTTTTACTTTTGACAAGCAATAATAGCTGTGATATAGTTAGTGTAATTATCATGGAGGTTGCGTAAAGTTGCGTGAGGTTTCCCCATTCGAGACTTCGTCTCAAACGGGGCAGGCGTAATGTTTCGTGAAGCTGCAAAATGCAACCTTACGCAACCTAACGAAACTTAACGCAACCTTACGAAACCTTCACGAAAAAAAGGAGGAACACATGCCAGATCTTCATGAGATCCCCCACAAATTAATTGACAATATCTCAAAAGTCATTGTAGGCAAGAGAGAGGTTATCGAGTTTGTCGTGATTAGCATTATGGCCAATGGCCATGTTTTATTAGAAGATGTGCCTGGCCT
>JAHIRR010000123.1 GCA_018818505.1 Candidatus Omnitrophota bacterium
CGTAGAGAAATGGATCGATGAACAATTAAAAGGTACTTCCGTAACTGTTGTTTTAATTGGTAGCGAAACATCAAGCAGGAAATATGTAACATATGAGGTAAAAAAAAGTTATGAGGAAGGGAACGGTCTTGTCGGCATTCACATCCACAAACAAGAAGACAAAGATGGCAAAACATCAAAAAAAGGGGAAAAAACATTTGGTGAATTAGGCAAAGATGAAAACGGTAAAAGTGTTTATTTCTATCAAGTGGCAGAAATATATGATTATGTAGATGATGATGGATATAACAATATGGGTGATTGGATAGAAGAAGCTGCAAAAAAAGCTGGGAGGTAAAATCAGACGTTTTATACAACCGCCCATTTAATATTAGTAATATATTAGCCGTTCGGGCAGCCTCCAGTTTTTACGAGACAAAATCTCATCCTCCCGGCTGAATTAATTTCCAACGGCTTTGGTTTCTCAAAATCATATTATTGCCTTAATGATCAGGGCGCTCTTATTAAATTGGCAAGACGCACATCATCAGGTTTTGTGAATATTTGGTAGAAGATTTCCGCGGGATGGTGATTGTGAAGTCTCGCTGTCTGCAATAAAGACATAATTACAGAGTGATTTTTGATTCCTCTCTCGCTTCGGTTTCCGAAGGTTATTTTACGCATTATGACACTTGGCCTCAGCATCCTTTCTACAAAGTTGTTATTAAAGTCACTCTTGGGATGGAATAGACATTCGTATAACTCCTCTTGATGTACCAATAATCTATTTCTCCATTCATCGGTTCTTTGGTGGGCTACCTCCCGCGATAAGAGATTCTTTATTTCTACTATAAGGCTTGCCCGCCTAATGAGATAATCCTTTATATTTGTTCTGTGTTTAAACAAATATATAACCCGCTTCATGAGCCCTTTTAACTCTTCGCAGAATTCTCTTATATCTCTCTGGTCCCTATAATATCTCTCAATCATTCTTAACACATGAGGGATGCATTTCTGCTTTAAACTTTTTATGGGGGCATATGCCCTTAAAAAATCACTGATAATCATCCCGTTGAATTTTTCACCCAGGATTGCCGTAACAACCTTACCCCCGCGGCTTTTATCTATATGATAGAATACAAGAATCTTGTTGGAATAGCACCATAACCAGTATAAGATGCCGTCTTTTTTCCAGCCTGTCTCATCTATATAGAGTAGTTTCATAAGAAGAAGTGCGGATCTCATCTCATCATATATGGGTTGAGCGCGTCTGGTTAGTTGATTTTCAAATCCTGGCACTGATGTCTGGTCAAATGGCAGGTCAAACATCTCTTGAAATATCTTCTTTATCTTATGCTGGGGGATGCCTATACTATATCGGAGATAATTTGCAAAGGCTTTCGCTTGAGGGCCAATATAGGCATTGGGTATTTCACCCTCTCCCAGGCCGCCACGCACAAGCCTATTACACTTACCACACTTAAAGACAGGCTTTACGTATTTGGTTACTTTTCTTTTTGGCAGCACTATGTCTTCTTGAATGTGCTCTTCCGGTTCTATTCCAGTAAGGATTAGTTCCTCATTCCCGCAGCATGGACAGGCATGAGGCCTAACCTCTATCTCCTCATCTATAGCTTGAGGCTTAGGGCGGGTCACCCCTTTATGGCCAAAGGGCGCGCCTTTTTTCTTAGGTTCTCGTTTGATTGAAGTTTTCTTCTTCCTCTTCCCGTATAGGCTGCGCCTTAAATCCTTTATCTGGCGCTCCAGCTCCTTTACATGTTCAGTTAAGGTTGCATTTTCTTCCTTAAGATTAGCAAGAGGCATGCAGCGCCTTGCTTTTCTACAGGTTATAACTCTCCTGTTCTTAGGCTTCTTTGTTATTATCTCTGGTGAGATAGTCTCTAAACTCTTTACAAAGGGGGTAGGCATATATATCCTTTATATTTCCATGATAGCGATGAGAGCTTCCTCGTTTAGCGCTTCCTTTTGTACTGCCTAAGTAAATCCAGTTGGCAGCTTTATAGCAGGTCCCTTTGAATCGTTCTTTTTCTAC
>JAHIRR010000124.1 GCA_018818505.1 Candidatus Omnitrophota bacterium
ATATAGTATATATGATAATTCCAAGAAAGACAAGTGCGCGAAGAAAAAAATGAACCAACCCTGAGCTGAACCGCAAAAAGTGTATTTTTGTGAGGAGATTTTAGGAATCAGAGGTGAGAAGAAATTGATTCGTTAGAGCTGACTGTCAAGCAATGTTTAAGGTTCGATTTCGATCCTTATGGGGATTTCGCCTTCGCGCGTGACGCCCATGGAGTCGCGAGCTACTTTCTCGACGTATTCTATGTCCTCTTCGAGCTTCTTCTTTTCCTTATAAAGACTTGTATTTTCCTGTTCCAGGCGCTCGATATCTTTCTCAAGAGCTATATTTTTAGCCCTTAGCTCCATAAACTTTGCAAATCCTGGCAGAAAAACCACAATGAGTACAAATGCTATACCTATATATAGTGGTTTTATCTTTATCTTGGCCATGGAAGTGTAGGGTAAATAGCCTTTGATCCAAGATCCTCTTCTATTCGTAACAGCTCATTGTACTTACAGACACGATCAGTCCTGCAGATAGAGCCTGTTTTTATCTGGCCAGTACCCATCGCCACTACAAGATGTGAGATCGTAGTGTCTTCTGTTTCTCCTGAGCGATGTGACACAACCGCGGTATAGCCATTTTTCCTGGCAAGGTCTATTGCCTCTATTGTCTCAGTAAGAGTGCCTATCTGATTCACCTTTATAAGAATCGAATTGCCTATACCCTTTTCAATTCCCATCTTTAGACGCTTTACATTGGTTACAAATAAATCATCTCCTACTATCTGCACTTTTTTGCCTATTTTATCTGTCAATTGTTTCCAGCCATCCCAATCATCTTCAGCCAGGCCATCTTCAATAGAACAAATCGGATACTTTGATACCCAATTAGCATAAAACTCTACCATGTCTCCAGCATTTTTTTCAGGCTTTGCCTCCGCCCTTAGCATATATTTCCCATTCTCGTAAAAAGAACTTGCTGCTGGATCGAGCGCGATAAAAATATCTTTACCTGCCTTATACCCTGCCTTGTCTACTGCCTGTAAAATTACCTCGATCGCCTCTTCATTAGACTTTAAGTCAGGCGCGAACCCACCTTCGTCGCCAACAGCTGTTGAGAGCTTTTTTGACTTAAGGATTTTTTTGAGATTCTGGAATATCTCAGAACCCATCCTTAATCCTTCTGAAAAACTCTTTGCGCCTTTTGGCATTATCATAAATTCCTGCAGATCTACATTATTATCAGCGTGCGCGCCGCCGTTCATAATATTCATCATGGGGACAGGAAGCGTGTTTGCCTTTTCTCCACCTAAGTATTTATAAAGCGGGATCTTTTTATAATTAGCGATTGCCTTTGCCGCTGCCATTGATATACCCAAGATCGCGTTTGCGCCTAAGCGAAACTTATTCTCAGTACCGTCTAGCGCTATCATTGCCTTATCTAGCGCAATCTGATCTGAAGAATCCTTGTCCTTTAGCGCAGAATTAAGTTCTCCATTTACATTCGAGATTGCCTTTAAAACACCTTTTCCCATGTAGCGCTTCTTGTCCCCATCGCGTAACTCCACTGCCTCATGTTCGCCTGTAGAAGCGCCACTTGGCACAGCAGCTCTACCCAATACACCTGATGCAAGCACCACATCCACCTCGACTGTAGGATTGCCTCGCGAATCTAAGATCTCCCGCCCTTTGATCTGTTTAATAGTTGTGTCTTTTGACATAAATCCTCCTCTTTCATATTGATGGAAGAACATAGTAACACAGCTCGCTTTTATTGTCAACCTGACTCAGTTGACACTCTATTATTAGTATGATATACTTTTATATCACAATAAGGAGAAAATAAAATGGATATTTTTACGCTTCGTAGATTCAAGATGCATCTCATGATGCATAAGATCAAGATAATCATAATCTTTGCTGTCACCTCGCTTTTAATATTGTCCGTATGGGGTTTATCATCCCTGGAATCCTTTTACCGTCATCTTACCATTGCACAGATGCCCATAACGCTCCTTTTATCAGGAGTCCACGCCGGCATATTCGTATTTATGTATATGGTATTCCTGCGAGGCGGGTTCACGAAGATCAAACAGACGACAATAAAAGGTCAAAAAGTTAATATACACTGGGATGATGTTATTGGCATAGACGAGGCAAAGGAAGAGGCATGGGAAGTAGTGCAGCTTATAAAAGACCGCACGCTGCTTCTTAAGATCGGCGGAAGAATATTGCGCGGACTTCTGATGGTAGGGCCTCCGGGCTGCGGAAAGACATACCTCGCGAAGGCCATTGCGACAGAAGCAAATGTCCCTTTTATATCCATGTCAGGAAGTGAATTCACTGAGATATTTGTAGGCGTAGGCGCTTCCCGCGTGAGGAAACTATTTAAAAGGGCAAGGGACCTCGCATATGGACACGGTGCCTGTATCGTTTTTATAGACGAGCTCGATGCCATAGGCAGGGCACGCTCGTTCAGTTTTATGGGCGGGGGGCAGGAGACAAACTCGACACAGAACGCGCTTCTTGTAGAGATGGACGGCCTGAAAGAAAAAGATTTTAACGTCATTGTAATAGGCGCGACAAATGCCGCGGAAGGCGTGCTGGACGCAGCGCTCTTAAGGCCTGGGAGATTTGACAGAAAGATCTACATTGACAGGCCCAGCCTCCAGGGAAGAGAAAAGGTATTTGAATATTATCTTAAAAAGGTAAAATATGACAAAAATATCGACATAGGCAGGCTTGCGCGAAAAGCAGTGTATAAAACACCTGCTGAAATCGACAATATAATAAAAGAAGCCGCTCTTATAGCTACAAGAAACAAAAAAGATATAGTAAGCCATAAAGAGTTATCTGAGGCAATGGAACGCATTGACATGGGCCTGAAGCACAAGAAACAGCTCACAAAAGAAGAAAGAGAGATGGTAGCCTTCCATGAAACAGGCCATCTGGTTACAATGTACATACTACATCCTACTGATGATGTGTTCAAGGCATCCATCATATCCCGAAAAGAAATGCTCGGCGCAGTATATCATCAGCCGCGAGAAGAACTTTATACGCGCAATAAAGAGGCATTGCTCGCAGATATCAAGGTAAACATTGGCGGCTATGTTGCGGAAAAAATACACACAGGGACTACCTCGAGCGGGGTATCGGATGATTTTAAAAAAGCGATGCGAACAGCCAACGCAATGGTATGGAAATTGGGCATGAGTGATGCCGGTTATATAGGCGATTACACTACACTCGCTGGATCTGTGCAGCAGCCTGCATCTTTTCTCTCTCAAGCGCTTACAGAAAAACTAAATTCTGAAACAGATAAAATCTTAAAAAAATGCCTTAAAGAAGTAGAGGATCTCCTCAAAAAAGAGTGGCAGATAGTAGAAAGATTCGTCAAGGAACTCCTTGAAAAAGACGAATTGGAATATGATGAGATAGAGGCAATATTTAAGGAATATGGCAAGACTCATTATTCCAAACCTGCATGAACATCCGCCTATTAAGATCTTTATTGGCAGTTGCGCTTCTTATTCCTCTATCTTCCTGTACGCCAGCGACTTACTCTAAAGAAAGAGTAGAAGAGTCCATAAAAAATCTCTGTAAAAAAGAATACGACCTGGATGTGACTACAAGGATTACCGGCTCTACACTAGGCGTATTTATCCCCGTAGAAGGCCTTATAGACAAAGATCTAAAACTTGACCAGGACGCGGGTGAAAAAATAGAAGATGTCGCGCTATCCATACACAGGGTCAGCATGAGTACTGACAGGCCCTTAAAATTCTACACACTCACTGCCAGAGATATCGATATGCCAGGCGCGGAATTTGTGCTGACAGGCCATACTTACGATGTAGTGCGCGTGAGGCTGCTCGATATATCAAGGGGCGAATATCACAAAAGGATCCTTAGAGACTTCAGGTTTAATCCTGTCACAGCCGGAGAGGCAAAGATAGCGGAGCTCTTTCAAGCCTTAAATGAAAATACGCCTTTGGTCCAAACTATCAAGCATATCTTTTATCCCATCTACACCCTTGGCCAGGATGGTACTCAAAAAATCGAGATAATAGATATTCAATCAAAAGAGATCTCGGAACAGGAATCGCTTTTCTATGTAAAAACAAAGGAATTTTATCACCCAAAACCTGGTTTTGAATCATACGGGGCAATATTCCCTCCAGGATTCCTGAATGAATATATTATTCTCGTCAATATATCAATGCTCCCAAATCCAATAAAAGAGATCGTGGCAAAATATTTCTATTCGGGTAATGAAATAAGACAAAGAGACCTGCAAAAGACCTTTGACCAATATAAAGATATCGGGTATATAGCTATGGACGGCCTTCCGAAAAAGGCCCTGGACGAAGGATGGTTTCTCAGCCGGCAGATTACAAGAAGGATCAAGATGACCTTTGAAGAAGAAAAGAATCTGCGGAATAGATTTACAGTCCAAAGCTCTGAAGGCCACATAGAAAATCGTATATTCCAGTTTAAGTTTTCTATTTCCTCAGAGATGCCGTCCCTCTCTAAAGATGACAGCGAAGTCATATTCTCGAGGATCTTAAAACTAATTGCCGCAGTCACTCACAGATATGAATTCGAGGATTTCGAGGGGGTTGAACTTATTGACGCGCGTCCTGACGGGAAAAATATCTATTTATCAAGAGATGATCTGGAAAGATTCAGGCGAGGCCGCTTAAAGATTCAAGATCTTATTTAATCCTTACCCTTCTACCTTCTATCTTTAATCTTCCTTCTACAAAAAGCTGTATTGCCCGCGGATATATCTTGTGCTCTTCCTTGTGAATGGCCTCTGCGAGAGACTCTTCTGTATCATCTTCCGTTACAATAACACCAGTCTGTAAGATTACAGGGCCTGCGTCCATGTCTTCTGTCACGAAATGTACTGTTGCGCCCGTAAGCTTTACGCCATATTCAAATGCATCCTTTATGCCATGCGTGCCTTTAAATGACGGTAGAAGCGCAGGATGTATATTCATGATCCTATTCTTGTATTCCTTTATAAAATCTCGCGAGAGCAGCCTCATGTACCCCGCAAGCACGACCAGGTCTATCTTTTCTTCCTCTAGCTTCTCGATGATCGCTTTATCAAATTCTTCTCGTGATTTAAAATATTTCTTTTCAAGCACAAGAGCCGGGATCCCCGCCTTTTTTGCCCTTTTAAGCGCAAAACAATCAGGCATATCTGAGACGACAAGCGCGATCTCAGCTTTTATATGCCCCTGCTTTTGGCTATCTATTATTGCCTGCAGATTTGTCCCGCTCCCTGAACAAAATATCGCGATCCTCATAAGGCTAACATCTCCTCTATTTTATCTATAAAGGTATCTTTTGAAGCCACTCCTACCACTCTCGTAAACTCGCTTCCGCCTTTAAAGAAAATCACAGTAGGTATATTCATTACACCAAATTTTGTTGCTATTTCCATTGCATCGTCTATATTTAACTTTACGGCCTTGCATTTTCCATCATATTCCTTGCTTATCTCTTCTATGATAGGCGCTATCATCTTGCACGGCATACACCATGTCGCCCAAAAATCCACAAGTATGGGCATAGATGCCTTTAAAACCTCTTGTTCAAAATTCTCCTTAGTAAGCGCTAGCATTCTTATCCCCTTTCTCTTTTCTATAGCTGCTTTATACACTTGGTAGGACACTTCTCGACACACAGCTTTAAAGGCGTAGCATCGTTTACCTTGCCATAATCCAATCGCGACAGATTATTTTCTATAACGAATGCGCCCTTCGAAAGCTTCTCACAGATTTTACATCCTATGCAACCGGCCTTGCAAGCTTTTTTTACAAAAGCTATCTTATCCTGGGACATGCACTTTACATAATATCTCTCTAAAATATGCCCGAGGGATATAATATTTTTTGGGCACGCCTCAGCGCATTTTCCGCATGAAGTGCATTTATCAGCGTCGATCACAGGCACGCCTTCTTCTCCCATGTGAATCGCATCAAAAGGGCACGCTGCAACGCAATCGCCAAAACCAAGGCACCCGAAGCTGCACAATTTCTGGCCGCCTGCCATAAGGGCTGCTCCTCTACACGTCCTAACGCCCTGGTAAATATACTTATCCTTTGCATTCTTTCCACCGCCACACCTTACACGTGCGATCTTCTTAGCAACACTGGACTTCTCCACGCCTAATATCTCAGCCAGCTTATTAGATATTTCCTCGCCTCCTGCTGGACAGCTGGTAAGGCTCATATCCCCTGCTGCGATTGCCTCTGCAAGGGCCGCGCACCCTGCCTTTCCACATGCGCCGCAATTAGCTCCAGGCAGAACAGCAAGAACCTCTTCCATCTTCGGATCTACCTCGACCCTGAAGATCTTTGAGGCAAGGGCCAGGCCTAAGCCAAACAAAATCCCCATCATTGACATTACTATTATCGCTATAAACATAATTAAAATCTAAACCCGGCAAAGCCCATGAAGGCCATGGACATCAAGGATGCCACGATAAACGCTATTGCCATGCCTTTCATTGGACGAGGCACATCGCATAGCTCGAGCCGTTCGCGTATACCTGACATGAAAAGCAGCACTATAGTAAAGCCCACGCCTGCGCAAAATCCCTGCGTCACACAAAACAAAAGCGCGCTATAAACATTGTCCGCTGCCTTAAGAAACATCTCGCTATTTAAGACCGCTACGCCAAACACAGCGCAGTTCGTTGTAATAAGCGCAAGGTATATACCAAAGACCCTGTACAATGCAGGGCTGAATTTCTGTATAAACATCTCTATGAGCTGCACAAAACTCGCGATAACAAGTATAAATGAAAGTGTCCTCAGATATTCTATATGGAATGGTTTTAATAAAAAGCTATACACTGCCCACGTGATAATAGAAGACGCTGTCATGACAAATGTCACTGCAAGCCCCATGTAAAAGGCAGAGCGCGTTTCTTTAGATACTCCTATAAAAGGGCAAAGCCCGAGAAATTTAGATAGAATAAAATTATTGATGAATATGACGCTTATGACTATCATCAATAATTGTTTAAACTCCATAATTAACTCGCTTCGCTCGTTAATACACAGATGATCGCAGATTGCATGGTAATTCCAAGGCTTTACAGATGATCGCAGATAGCTTTATCTGTGATCATCTTGTATCTTTTCATCTGTG
>JAHIRR010000125.1 GCA_018818505.1 Candidatus Omnitrophota bacterium
AAAGAAAGCTCTATCTAAGCGCATTTGTTCTAGGCCTGACCTCTATGGTAGGCCAGATAATCATTATAAGGGAGCTCATTGTAGTATCCTATGGAAATGAGCTTTCACTTGGCATCATACTCGCAAGCTGGCTATTCTGGGTATCTATCGGAAGTCTGGTATTCGGAAGAGTGGTTGATAAAATTAAATTTAAAGAAACACTGCTCTCTATCATTCAGCTTGCAGCATCCATCGCTTTACCACTACATATATTCCTCATAAGAAACATAAAATCCCTGTTGCACATATCCCCGGGAGAGATAATGGGATTTCCTTCTATATTTATCTCTTCTTTTCTATCTCTTAGCGCAATATGTACACTCCTGGGATTTACATTTACCTTGATATCGAAACTAGCCGCTGAAAATTCTGACGTTCCGTCTAAAGAAATAGGAAAGATCTATCTCTTAGAAGGGCTTGGCGCATCTATCGGAGGCATAGTATATAGCTTTTTCTTGATCAAAACTCTCTCGCCGCTGCAGAATACATTAATAATCGGCTCTTGTAATCTAGTCACCTCTATTTTTTTCAACAGAAACATCCTGCAGCTTGCATATCTGATCATAATCTCTGTGGCATTTACACTTAACTGGCCATCACATCTTGATAGATTCGCCAGGTCAATGCAGTTCAGGCCCTTTAAGATGGTCAAAAGCATTGATTCTATATACGGGAATATCAGCGTCACTAAAACAGGTAAAGAGTATAGTTTCTTTGAGAATGGCCTTTTAATGTTTACAAGCGGCGATGCGCTTACGAGTGAAGAAGCTGTGCATTACGCAATGCTCGAGCATCCGTCACCTAAAAACGTACTCCTTATAGGAGGAGGGGTGGGCGGACCGCTACAACAAATCCTAAAGCACCGCGTGGATAATATAGACTATGTAGAGCTGGATCCCCTTATTATTGAGGTGGCTGAAGAATATCTGCCGCCTCTGGAAGACAAACGCGTAAATATACACCACATTGATGGCAGGCTGTTTGTGAAAGAGAAACTAAGGGACCCCGAACCACTCGCTACGCTCGGGTACGGGGCAGGCAAGAGATATGACGTCATAATAATAAATCTTCCAGATCCATATACAGCTATGTTGAATAGATTCTACTCTGTCGAGTTCTTTGGAGAGGTCAAAGAAATCCTCTCGGACGGGGGGCTGCTTTCATTCTCTCTGACTTCCTCTGAAAATTACATAAACCGCGAGAATGCAAGATATCTCGGCTGCATTTATAATACTCTCCAAAAAGAATTTAAAGACATAAAGGTCTTTCCGGGAAACAGCATTGTGTTTCTCGCTTCAAATAAGGTGGGTTCTCTCACATATGATGCGAATATCCTGCTCCAAAGATTAAAAGAAAGGCGGATAAAAACTCAATTTGTAAGAGAATATTACCTGCCTTTTAAACTCGCGCCTCTTAGGATCAAATATGTTGAAAATACTTTGCAGGAATTTGGCAGTAAAAAGATAAATCAAGACCTCAGGCCAATAGGATACTTCTACCATATGCTGCTATGGATGACACTTTTCTCTGCAGGAAGAGGCATCTTGCCGCATATCGGACTTATTAACATCTATCTCTTTGGCGGGATAGCTTTCGCGCTCTTTCTAATTGCGCTCTTAACGCAAAAACTAAAAAGGCCTTCTTTTAAAATGCCCGTGGCATTATCTGTCGCTGCCACTGGCATAAGCGAGATAGCCTTTCAGATAATCGTAATATTGGCATTTCAATTTCTATATGGCTATGTGTACTATAAGATAGGCATAATCCTCACTTCATTTATGATAGGCCTTGTTTTTGGCAGCTTTTATATCAATAAACGTCTTGGCCGCATTAAAGATGAAAGGTCATTATATATAAAGATCCAGGCATTTATATGCGTCTATCCTCTGATCCTTCCTTTGATATTTACAAAACCTATTCCTGAAATAAGCTTTGCGATACTGCCAATAATAGCTGGATTTTTAGGCGGGGTACAGTTTCCGCTGGCAAACAAGATCTGCCTGGAAAACGCCACGGATGTGGGGAAAACTACCGGCGGTCTTTATGGAATAGACCTCTTGGGCGCTTGTATTGGCGGATTGCTGGTAAGCCTATTGCTGGTCCCGATACTAGGTATCATCCAAACCTGCATATTTCTATTTATTATCAATACACTTGTCTTAATACTACTTTATAATTCCCACCAGAGTTGATTTTTCAAAAAAATATGTTATACTTTAATTAGTGAATAAACCATAGTGAAAGGAGGCGCGGAGTTAGCGCAAGCACAAAGGTTTATAGCCTATAAAAAAGACCCTCATTGAAGGGTCTTTTTTATTTCACATCTTCTTCGCCAAAGACCTCCGCAGAATAGATATAGATCTCAGTAGAATCATCCTTCCATGCGGTTACAGGCAGGCCTGCCTTTTGGCAGGTGTGCTTAAGAAAGGTTTCTCTGTCCCAACCATACTCTGTTGCGACCTGCGGTAATAAAATTCCTGAATAAAACCCTCGCTTCATATACAGCCCATGTTTACCGACTTCTATCTCGTTTACATCATCTATTCGTTTTAGAGGCGTAAGAGCTGATATCTCTATTTCCATATCCTTAAGCTCTTCTTCTGTCATGGGACTAAATCTGTGATCATTGATTGCAGCTGAGCGTGCAACATCTTTAACAGTCTCATGAAGAGGCTTTACTGCGATTATGTAACCTATGCAGCCACGAAGCTGGCCGTGTTTTTTTATTGTCACAAACGCCCCGCAGTTTTCCTTAAGCCGTTCTTCTGTGACTTCAGGGTAAAAACCTTTTTTGCCAGTTACAGACTCTATGATAGATGCCTTGGCGATCTTCATGAGTTTCTTCTTCTCCTCTTTATTTAAATATTCATCCTTCATAATAATCTCCCCCTTTTCTTCTTTTCTTTCAGGGATATAAAAAACCATACTTCCGTAACCAACCACCCTTGATTTATCTCCTATTGCCACATCTCCTGAATTCGCGTATTTCAAAACCTCTGCCTTACAGCCTCCTAAAATATTACATAACTCTATTACGGTCTTTACACCATCAATCCCACAGCACAGAGTCTGTTCTCCTGATATCCCTAATGATTCAATCTTATCCAGATGTTCTTCTAATTTATAAACATCCAACTCTTTTATTATCTCCAGCGTCTTCTGGTCAATGCTATTGGCATCATCATATCGTGGATAGTGAGACATATCAGTAGAGATGACTATTGTACCATTCTCGCCTAAATGTCTGCTTAGGGCCTGTGCTAATATCTTATAACTATTCTCATCCATATTTCCGAATAATAAAGGCACTATCTTAAAATCCTTCTTTAGCACAGTCTGTAAAAACGGTAGCTCTACCTCTAGTGTGTGATCGCGCTCATGGACCTTTTTATTATATGCGATGCCCTTATCAAAACCTGTTAATCTATCTGCCAATTTCCTGTCTAAGGCAACCGAACCTAAGGGCGTCTGCCATGTATCGCTGTCATCTATCGCGATCCCTGAAAAACGCGCTGTGTGCGAGCTACACATTATAACCACAGAATCTATGTCGCGGCCATCAAGCTGTTTAAAACTATATGCAGCAACCTGACCAGAGTAAACATAGCCGGCATGCGGTGCCATTACGGCAATGATTCTGCCATTAATATCAAGCCTTTCGGCATTATTTAAAAATGTCGCTATAGTATCTTCCAGTACATCTTTGTCTCCGGGATAGAACGCGCCCGCAACAGCCGGCTTTCGCACCTCTTCAGAAGAAGAGCTGGTGCAGGAGAATAGAAATATAAGAAAGACTGCGATGAATATTTTTCTCATAATCAACCTGCCAGATTTTTATAATACCGCGCCTCTTTGTGCTTGCGTGGAATAATCTTCAATAACGGCGCAAACAGAATACCCAAAATCCCCAGAACCCCTGTTTTCAAAAACTCGCTTCTTGTAATCTTTCTATTCAGCATCGTTATCTCCTTCCGCGTAAGTTCCGCGTCTAAAGTAGACAAAACAGTCAGTGACTGTTTTGTCTACTTTAGCTTCCGTGTTGGTTCCGCGATTACGCCCATCTACCGGGTATCTGGTGGCTGCAAAATTTGCATTTGCCTTCTTCTGTAACATTATACTCTAAAATCATGTATCCGCGCCTTGCAATCACAGTATTTTTACACATAGGGCAATACGTATTATTGCCATCGTGCCCCGGCACATTGCCTACATAGACATAGTGGATACCTTTTGACATTGCGATGTCTCTTGCCAGCGTCAGGACTTCTTCTGGCGTGGGTGGAAGATTCTTGAGCTGATACATGGGCCAGAACCTGGAAAAATGTAACGGCACCTCTGGCCCTACATTATCTACGATCCACTCGCTAAGCCTAGAAAAGTCCTCAGCAGTATCATTGTATGTAGGCACTATTAAATTCGTAAGCTCTACCCACACGCCAGAACGTTTCATTGTAACTATTGTATCCAACACTGGCTGAAGTGTGCCATTGCACACTGTGTTATAGAATTTCTCTGTCATGCCTTTTAGATCTATATTCGCTGCATCCACAAATGTAACGGCCTCTTTTAAGGGTTCTTGATTTATATAACCTGCTGTAACCCAGACATTCAAGAGTCCATTTTTATGAGCGAGCCTTGCGCTATCAGCGGAATATTCAAAGAATGTAATCGGTTCAGAATAGGTATAGGCGATTGTCCTGCACTT
>JAHIRR010000126.1 GCA_018818505.1 Candidatus Omnitrophota bacterium
AACTTGCCGTTTATCTTTGCTTTGAAAAGCCAGCTCCCCTTGGGGATAGCTTCCCTGGTACCGTCTATTACAACAGGGAGAATGGGTTTCTTTTCCTGTATAGCCAGCTTAAAAGCACCGTTCTGAAACTCACTCATCTTATTCGTTCTGCTCCGTGTACCCTCTGGAAAGAATAGTACCGATACATCACTCCTCAACCAATGCGCAGCTTCTCGATATACCTTTTTGATGCTTCCGAATTTTCCTCGTGACAGCCTTATGTGTTTAGTAAGAAAAAGACACCAGCCAATAAATGGTACTTTAAAAAGACTCTCTTTTGCTACCCATTTGAATTGCATGCGAGTCTTATATATTACCGCGATATCGCCGAGGCTTTGATGATTGGCGACTACTACGTATGTTTTATGCTTATCGATATTCTCTAATCCGCTCACCTGAATATTCCAGTATGGATTGAGGCCAATAACCGCGTCTGCCCACCAGAAGCATTGCGAGTGGATAATTTTTCTTTGTCTATCAAAAGGGAAAAGAATTATAGTCAAGAGAAGATCTACGAAAAAGAGTGAGATGGTAAGAACTGTGGTAACTATCCATATTCCTGCTGAAAGTATGATCGTCATTATTAATGTCGGTGATCAATGATTTGACAAAATAAGGCCTGCATATAAATAGCAGGCCTTATCTGTTTCCGGGTTATAACTTTATTACGTTCTGAGCTTGATTGCCTTTAGGGCCTTTTGTAATTTCAAACTCTACTGCCTGGCCTTCCGCTAAAGTCTTAAAGCCATCACTCTGAATTGCGGTGTGATGTACGAATACATCAGCTCCGTCTTCAGGAGTAATGAACCCAAAGCCTTTCTGGTCATTGAACCATTTTACTGTTCCTTTTGCCATTATCTACTACCTCCTTTCTCTAAGATTATAGTAAACAACGGCAGAAAAATAAAAAAACCGGAAGGCGAATTCTTAACTGCCTTACGGCTAAAGACTTCTACTCACTTATTTACTACTTTCACTATCACTGTAGATTAGTATACATTAATTTGTTGTTTCTGTCAACCAAATTAATGAAAATCTAAAAAGCCTTGCGGTGGTGCTTGCGATGTCCATGCCCGTGGAATTTGTTGTATCTTTTTTGTCTTCCTTGGTGCGGCTTTGGACTTTGGTGATATTTTGACTCTTCAATAAATTTTTCTTTTTGAAATTCAGGGTGTTCTACTATCGGCAAGGCCGTCTTAATAAGTCTTTCAATACTTTTGACATCCTTTCCCTGCTCAGGTGTCGCAAAAGATATAGCACGGCCTTCGTGCCCTGCGCGGCCTGTGCGGCCAATACGATGCACATAATTCTCAGTGTCATCCGGAAGATCATAGTTTATAACAAGCTCTATGCCTGTAACATCAATACCCCTGGCAGCAATATCAGTGGCAACAAGTATCTTATACTTTCCTGATTTAAAACCTTCCAGCGCCTCTTTTCTCTGGGCAAGTGAACGGTTTGAGTGGATCTCAGCAGCTCTGCGGTTCATTTGCTGCAAATCGCGCGCAATCTTTTTAGCGCCTATTTTTGTCCGGGAGAATATAAGTACCGGGCCGTGATAGTGGTCAAGCAGCTTTATTAAAAGCTGACGCTTTGAGCTTTTCTTAACAATAAAGACTTCCTGTATAATGTGCTCCGCAGTAGTTCCTGAGGGAGCGATTTCAACATGTATAGGGAGTTTCATGTGCGCGGCTGCCATTCTCACGATTTCTCCAGGTATAGTTGCGGAAAAAAGCATAGTCTGTCTGTTTCGTGGAACAAATTTAATAATTTTTTCGATCTGCGGCAAAAATCCCATGTCAAGCATACGATCCGCCTCATCCAAAACCAGGACATTTACATCAGCCAAAAGAACTGTGCGCCGCTCCATGTGATCGACAAGACGTCCAGGAGTAGCAACCAGAACACGCGGGTTTTTTCTTAGTGCTTTTAGCTGCAGCTGCATGGATGCGCCGCCTATTATAACAGCTGTCTTTATGCCAAAAGACGGGGCAATCTGTTGAAACGCCTCATTAACCTGAATAGCAAGTTCCCTGGTAGGCGCAAGGATCAGCGCGCGGCCCTTTCTCTGGGAAAGGCGCTGAATAATAGGGACGGCAAAGGCAAGTGTCTTGCCAGTGCCGGTCTGCGCGACTCCTATAATATCCTTGTCTTCCATGGCAATGGGTATGGTTTTATGTTGAATCGGCGTAGGGACTGTGAACTTCATCCGATCCAGTATGTCCAGTATCTTCGGAGCAATCCCAAGGCCGTAAAAAGAAGTGTTTGTCTGGCGTGGCGTCTGTGTCATTGTAATCTATAATAACACGATTGGGTGGCATTGTATACAACATTAATCATCAACCTAATCATCAACCTATGAAAAAATGGTCGCTGTCCCTTATTTTACCTCATTATTATTAAAGAAATGTCGAGTTTTCTTTAATAAATAGGAATTCTTGGCACTTTTATTAAAGAATAATCTAAAAACCTTTAATAAAAATTACTGGCGGAGAGGGAGGGATTCGAACCCCTTTGTATTCAAATTCACCCTTCCACCACATCTCGCACCACATAAATTTACATTCATCATACCCTAGTAACCTCAAGCACCTTTGACTGCCCTTCTTCTGTACTGTGAGTATAGTACTTTACAATTACCTTTATATCTTTAATCCCTGATATAGACATTACATCTACTATAGGGACATTAGCCTTGCCACATTCTGTTAGAAAGCGATGCCTGAAATAATGGGGCGTTATTTCCTGACCTATGACTTCTCTACTCACCTTCTTAAGATATCTCCTTACCTTGCCAGGTGAGCATTTTCTAGTATACGCATTAAGGAATAGATAAGGCTTGTTGTGTTTCAAGCTTATCTTATATGCCTCAGCTATGATCCTTTCTAAATCTTGGTCAAGCTTTCTAAGGGGGCTATTCTGCTTTGTCTTTGTAGTCTCTGCTCTTATGTTTAGTCTTACTGGGCTAAGGCCTTTCCATTCTACGTCTTTACGCTCTATAAGAGTGGTTTCATTGATCCTTCTACCAGTTCTACTGATAAAATATAGTGGGTAGTAATAATCTGGCCTCTCCTGTTTTATAGCCTGAAATAGCTCTTTGATTCTGCTATTAGGAATATTTGTATATTCCTTTTTATTGCTATGTGGCTTTTTAATGTCTTTTAGGCTTTCTACTAGTTCCTTACTGCAATACCCAAGACCATAGAGACGCCTCATTATAGCCTTAATAAAAATAAGCTCTGCCCTCCATCCTTTAGGCCTATCAAGATCATTGACATAGTAGCTTTTATATTCTTTGAAGACTAATAAAGCTATCTGATTAAAGCTCTGTATCTCTGGAAACTTCAAGCTCAGAAACTCATTAAATAACCTATTATATGTCTTGGCATAATGCTGTATGGTCTTCTTAGGTAGGTTATCTGCAACAAGGTCTGAATGTAGCCTTTCCCAAGCATCACCAAATCCAGCATTGAGCCGCTCTCCATTATTCATAAGCATAGAGGCGTTCTTCTTTTTCTCTGCCATATCCTGCAGCTTCTTATCAAATGCCTCAGTTAGAGACGTAGCGTCAATGCGATACTGATACCTCTTGCCAGCTATGACAAAGTTCACCTCGTATCTTTGACCCTTAATTATCTCTCTTACACCTGAAATCCTTGTTCTCATCTTGATTTAGCCCATTCCTCTACTTCATGTTTAAAAGCACATAACTTCTTGCCTATCTTATGTAAAGGTATGCCGGTTTCCTGTCTCCATCTCTTCCTCTGAATCGTATTAGCTGTAACATGAAATAATCTAGCAATATCCTCAACAAATAAAATGTCGCTCTGTGTCATTTTAACCTCCTATTGTTAATCATATGGTTAAACATATGTAGAAATAATAAACAAAAAAATTATACCTTTATTCCTAATTCTCTCAGTCGATTTAAAATAATTTGATTCTTAGGCGCGACCTTTCCGGATTCCCATCTATGAATTGTATTGAGTGTCGTAGGGATCTTGGCAGCCATTTCTTCCAAGGTCAGATCATTCTCTTCCCTATAACGCTTAATTGCTATTGCTAATTTCTTTCTATCTATCGTAGTCATTCTTTATCTCCGCTATTAAAAGTTTACCACATGTTTAAACATCTGTCAAGGGAAATTTTTATTTTTTCTTAGTTCCTTCTAATAGACCCAACAGTTCTTTAGCACAGTAAACCTTCCCCCATTGCTTCTCGCTTGCTTCAAAAAGTATCTTGACTTTTTTTAACCTCTCAACAGCAGCTTTTGCTGTAGGGTAAGTAGTGCCTAATTTCTTGGCCACATATGGAATAGTAACAAAAGGATTGAGAAATATTTCCTCTAACAATTTCAATGTATATGTAGAGCCCTTTTGTTTTTGAATAATCTTACGGTATTTATCCAGGAGGTTAAGTATTGCCTTAGAGTTATCTACGGCATCCTTTGCCTGAGCAGCTACTGCGCGGAGAAAAAATTTAATCCACTCCTCCCACTCGCCTTTCTCGCTTACTGCTAATAATCTAGCATAGTATTCATTGCGATACTTTTCAAAAAAGGCGCTAAGATAAAGCATGGGGTATACAAGATATTCTCTCTCACATAAAAATAGTGTAATTAACAATCGGCCTATCCTGCCATTCCCATCCAAAAATGGATGTATTGCCTCAAACTGATAGTGAATTAAAGCACACTGTATTAGACCAGGAAAGCTCTCTCTATCGTGTAAAAATTTCTCCAGATCCCCTAATGCCTCCTTCATTTCATGGACAGGCGGCGGAACATAAGTTGCTTCGTTCAAAGTACAGCCCGAAGGACCTATCCAATTTTGACTACGCCTAAAGTCACCTGGCGTCAGACGCTCCCCTCTAACTCCCCGCATTAATTCTTTATGAATTTCCCTGATAAGGCGAAGACAAAGGGGAAGTTTTTTTAATGTCTTTATTCCATAATTCATTGCCTTTACATAATTAATTACTTCTAAAACATCTGTCTTTTTAGCCTCTTTTTGCCTTCCTTCCTTATTCGCTGCTTCAAAGTAAAAAAGATCTGAAAGAGATGTCTGAGTCCCCTCAATCTTGGAACTTAAAACAGCTTCTCTCTTTGCATAAGGCGTAATAAGAAGATATGGATTGGGCAATAACGCCCCTACCCCTGAGAGATTGCCTAGTTGACGATCTGCCTCAGAAAGCAGGCCCACTATATCTTTATTATAGGTAATCAACGGTGGCAGAGAATTGGGCACAAATGCCCAATAGTCCTTTTCCGTCTTCATTACCTTGCCTGCCTGGCTATTTTTGAACTTATCTATATCCATAAGCGCATTTTAACTATACACTATGCTTTTAAAGAAATCAAGTATTTTCTTTAATTGTTAATATAGCAATTAAAGCCTGCTTAAATAGCCGCCTGAACTCTTCTTCCTCCTACTCATTCCACATCTCACACTCATCAAGGGCTATCTCAGCAAAAATCTCTAACCCCTTATCAGGCCTAGCGTTGTATTCTCTAAGGATAGATAAAGCTACTTTTGAAGGTATGTGAGCCAGGATTACCATAATAGCTTCCTTGGTTCTGGGATTAGCCTTTCTATCAAATAGGAGCTCACCTATCCTGAGTATCTTCTCATCTGACATCTCATCATAGCCATTTGGCAATAAAGCATGCCCACTTATATGTTGGCCGTGTGCCTGCAATGCAGGATCAGCACTATCAATGCCCCCTGATATCTGTGCAGCCCTACCTTTCTCATTCCAAGACCTCTCCATAAACTGCCAAAATTCCTTTTCGGTCATATTGCGCCTCCTTTCTATTATATTAGACACATTTGGAGGCGATTTTCTTTCAAAAAAATTATTTTTTTTAAGACCACAGGGCCTTCTTGGCTTTACAAGTATTCTCATTTTCTATAAAATTTTTCTTATTTATATCTTTATTCCCAGTTTCTTTGTTTCTATGTTAATCCATTCTTGAGCAGTTTTTTCTGTTTTTTCGATTGCCAATTCAACGCCTTGCCTGGCGATGTCGAGGAGGTGTTTTGATAAAGCCTTCGCTTCATACATCTTTTTTATATTATGTTTAATTTCTCTTTGAATGGCAGCTGGTATTTCAGGCAATGTAATTTTCTTAAATTCGTCACTGCCTATAGCTGTCAAAATCGTCCCTGAACAACCTTTTTTAAGCTGGAGTTGACCAACGGGTGACTTGAACAAAACAAGTAATGTTTCAGAATTTATCTTATCTGAATTAACAACAAAGAATCCTGTTGAGCATAAAGCGCCGTCTAAATCATCACTAATTAAAGCGATGCTCGATAGAGATCCTTCGATTGATGAAACAATAACATCTCCGGTATTGACTTTACGTCGAGCTCTTGTCGGTAATTCTTTTCCAGAAGCCTCAATGCAACCGTTAATATTTCCGTTAGCAGAAATATTAGCAAGCTCAATATATCTGTACACTGCCTCGTCTTTGGGTATAAAATTTCTGTCCTTGGTCTTAACTATTTCACCTAATGGTTTATATCCTTTCTTATAATCTCTGATCTTCTTTACTATCTCCTCATACATCGGCTGGAAGTATTCGGCATCAATGCGACCACTAGACTGTGTGTCGGAAAATTTTTTAATGTACGAAGATCTATGCTTTGGTTTCGAACTCAAAAGACCAAGCTCAGAAAGAAGAATTTGCTCGGCTTGTTGATAATTCTTTTTAGAATACTCGATAAAAAAAGTAGATTTCAACAGCAACTCTGAAATTATTCTGAGTGTATGAGATTGAAAATGGGGGATTTTAATATTATTGACATCCGAAACATTCAATTTGGGCTGGGCATTACCACTTATGCAACGTAAAATTTGACTTTGCCCTGGTGTACTATTTAGAAATACAAGGATAAATCTTTTTTCCTCGTTTAATATATTTTTTGGAAACCTAATCCCAATATTATTCTCGCTTATATTACTTTCCCCTATCTCTTCAATAATAATCGATACTATACCAATAGTGTTACCGACTTTGGATAAAACAAGATCTCCTATGCTTAAACGCGAGGACGATAATCGTCTATGATCTTCCTTAGATATATAAATCAATTCACTATTGTCAATTATAAAATCTCTTAAATCAGAAATTCTAATAAACGGAATGCCAGAATCTAAATAAGCCTCACTTTTTAAAGATGAGCCAAAAGGGCCGCTAACAACTTGACAACCGTAATCCTCTATAGTTTTACTATTCAACTTATTTATACGATCTTCGTATAGTAAAGCTGTGGGATGAAAATACTCTGCATCAAATCTATAGGATAAGCTATTTTTGATCTTTTTAAATTCAACTATTGAAATTTTCATATCTCACTTCCAAAAACTCAATTTTTCCTTCTTTGCCCATTCAATAAACGCCTCAGCAATGCCGTCTGGCAATTCTCCATTATGACTATGTAAATCATGGTCAACAACCATATGACCATATTTATCTAATTTGCGTTTGCCTTCGCCATTTTTGACATAGATATATTCGCCTGAATTATCCTTGCCTGATTTTTCTGACACACCAAAAAAAATAGGGTAATCATCTCTTTTAGGGCACAGTTTTTTATCCCATTTCTGCAGGAATAGCACACTTGTCTTTGTACCAGTGTGTGGCTTAAAAGTATTATTGTGTAGACCTACTACAGCAATAATTCTTGCCTTATCAGCAATATACTCGCGTATGTCTTTATCTGACGTATTATTAAAACGCCCCTGGGGCAAGACAATCGCCATACGGCCGCCGGACTTTATAAAATCAAGGTTGCGTTCAATAAAAAGGATATCTCGGCCCACCTTTGACTTAGGCTTATTCCTATTGTTATACCCAAGCTCGTATTTATGTATGATGCGCGACTCTTTTATGTCGCCTGCAAACGGAGGATTTGCCATAAGGATATCAAATAAAAATTCCTTATTTCCTGCTTTGTCATTTTTCATCTTTTCAAGCCGCTCATACCCCCTTCCATACGTAGAA
>JAHIRR010000127.1 GCA_018818505.1 Candidatus Omnitrophota bacterium
ATTTCCGTGGCAAGTTTTGACAATACCAAAGAAGGAATAAAAAGACTAATTTTATGAGAACACAGAGGTTTTTATTATAAAAAATCTCTGTGTTCTCTGTGGTATTTTTTTGACAGGACGTTAAGAAAGGAGAACGAGAAATGAAGGTCAAGGTAGATGCAGAGCTGTGCGTTGGTTGTGGTTTATGTGTAAATACATCTCCAGAGCTCTTTGAGATGAAAGAAGACAAGGCGATTCTAAAGACAAAGACAGGCTTAGTCCCTGCCGGACAGGAAGAATCCTGCAAGCAATCAAAAGACGAATGCCCTGTCGAGGCAATTATTATAGAGTAAATTTTAACCTGTTCCACCGCGTAGGTGGAATCAATTCCACCTACGCGGTGGAACAAGGGTTATTTCTTAGACAATATCCTCCGAAAGCAGAAGATGGCAAGGGATATGATACTTATCCACGATATAGAGAGTATTAGCCAGCCAAATATATTCATTTCTTAGTCCTTTTTCGCGCTCGTTTCTTCCACGCGATTTTAACCATGATCCCAAGCGTCAGAAACATACCTATAAGCATGAGTCGTATGCCCAGTACATAGGGTTTATCAGCCTGACTCACGCCTTTCATCATTATCGTAGGAATACCATGCTGGTAAAACCAGAATCCAAGTATACAGAATAAAAATAAAGGTGTTATGTATTTTATTATGAACTTGTAGATATCTGGTATCTTAAGGTCTGCGCCGTGATGCATTTCTTCCCAGGCCTTTTCTATGCCAAATACCCAACCAAATAAGATCGTCTCGACTGTAGCGAAAAGCACGAGACAGAATGTACCTCCCCAAAAATCTAATTCGTTCACTGCGCCATGTTTTAAAAATAATATAGCTGGCTGGCAGAGTATAAAAGAGATCATGCCAAAGATGATTACCGCTTTTTTCTTAGAGATGTTGAACTCATCCTCGAGAAATGCGATGCTGGGCTGCGCAAGAGACACAGAAGATGTGATACCCGCCAGAAATAAAAGCGTAAACCACATACATCCAAAAAATGCGCTCAGGGCGATCTTTTGAAATATTAGAGGCATTGTCACAAAGCCAAGATTAAACGCGCCGCCTGCCGCTATAGCCTGGATCTTGTGCGGGCCAAAAAATATGTACGCGGCTGGTATTATAATGGATGAGCCTAATATGATCTCAGCGAATTCATTTGTGCTCGCGGCTGTCAGGCCTGAGAGAGCGACATCATCTGTCTTTTTAAGGTAGCTCGCGTAAGTCAATATTACGCCTATACCCACGCTGAGCGTAAAAAATATTTGACCAGCTGCCGCGAGCCAGACCTTGGCATCCTTTAAAGAGCTAAAATCAGGATTCCATAGAAAACCTAGGCCATTTACTATATTCCAGCTGGGTTTTAATGGGTCAGGCGTGCCCAGGGTCAATACTCGTACAGCAATTATTATGCCGAATATAAGAAGCGCGGGCATTGCGATCTTGCAGAGCTTTTCAATGCCTCCGGAAATACCTTTATAGATGATCAACATGTTGATGATAAATGTTATAAGAAAAAATAGATACGCGGACTGCATATTTGAGAAAAACTGGTTTTTCTCAATGCCTTGGAATCCGCGCAAGAGCGACATCATGCTTTCCTGATCAGCAAGCTGTCCGTATTTCCCAACTGCTGAGAAAACAGCGTAGGCCAGTGTCCATGAAGCGATGTAGTTATAGTAGATAAAGATTACAAGCGGCCCAAAGATCCCGATAACACCGAAGTATTTTATGAAGCGATTCTTTTCCCACATGGTGTGAAAGATCCCAGGCGCTGTGCCATGGCCAAACCCGCCGCCAAGCCTCCCAACAGTCCATTCTATCCACATGAGCGGTATACCGAGTAGAAGTAGCGAGATGAAATACGGTATCATAAACGCGCCACCGCCATTCTGCGCAGCCTGCACAGGAAACCTCAAAAAGTTCCCCAGCCCCACAGCGCTCCCAGCAACAGCCATGATAATACCAATCCTAGATTTCCAACTCTCCCTCTTCCGCATATAGAAAAGTATACTTGGTGAGATTTTATGTGTCAAGGGTAAGTAAAGTAACGAATTGACTCGCATTAAATGTTACCCAAATAAATCCAAAAGGCTTCGTTGACTCATAATTGATGTTACCGAATAATATAACCCTCGAAAGGGGGTTATATCATGGGGGAATCTTGTACCGTTTGGAAATCTAATCTTACAAGTGTCCCCATCTCCAAGATTAAACATGTCCCTATTAGCTAATATAACTACAATCGATCTTTACCTCGTCCAGCATATTATTATTGACAAGTAAACA
>JAHIRR010000128.1 GCA_018818505.1 Candidatus Omnitrophota bacterium
CTTTTATATTGATGTATTTTAATCAGATATCCATAAATGTTATGACGCTCAGCGGCCTGGCCCTGGGAATAGGTATGCTCGTGGATAATTCTATCGTGGTGCTGGATAATATTGATAAAAAGAAAAAGAAATTGGCGTTATTGGCCCAAGGACAAAGCAAGGATTATACGCAGTCGATCGTAAGCGGCGCCTCTGAAGTGGGGCTGGCAATAGTCGCCTCTACTGTAACTACTATAATAGTATTTTTACCTTTTATTTTTGTTAATAAGGCCACTCGTATGCTGTGGAGCGGCCTTGCGCTGACTGTAACGTATTCGCTTTTGAGTTCGCTCTTTGTCGCGTTAACGCTCGTGCCCATGTTGTCTAATGTTGTCATTGCGAGGCCCAAAGGGCCGAAGCAATCTCAAAAAAAAGATCGCTTCGCTCCGCTCGCGATGACAGTTCGTGTCGAAAACTACTACAGGTCATTTTTAGGCCTGAGTCTGCGGTTTAGATATATATTTATTGCAGCAGCTTTTGGCATTTTGGTGCTGGCATTATTATTGGGATCCAGGATAGAGAAGGAATTTATGACAGGGACAGAAGAAGGAAGGTTTACCATATTTGTGGAGCTGGAGCCTGGCGCAAAGCTCGACGTAACAGATGAGATGGTCAAGGAAATAGAAATTCTTCTTTCAGAGATTTCCGAGATAAAGACATTTACCTCAAGGGTCGAGCCATGGTCCAGTAAAGTCTATGTTAAACTTATACCGCTTGCCCAGAGGACGCGCGCCACAAAGGTCATTATAGATGATATACGAGATCGCGCCCGATCAGTTGAGCAGAAGTATAAAGGCGGGTTTATATATTTTTCAGAGATAGAGGAAAAGGGTTTAAAGGAGATCGTCCTGGACCTTTATGGGTATGACTATGCCGTATTAAAAGAGTTGGCTGTTTCGATCGCTACCAGAATCGGCATGATACAGGGCTTCGAGGACATCAGGATGTCCAGGATAAGCGGCAGGCCTGAGTGGGGGATACTGGTGGACAAAGAAAAAGCTGCCATACATGGCCTGACCACAAAAGATATAGCAGAGACGCTTCATTCTGAGATAAGAGGGCTGCGGGCCACGCTCTATCATACAGAGTCAAGGGAAGTGGAGACAGTATCGCGCTTGAGAAAAGAAGACAGAAAAAGGCTGGACGATTTGAGAAAATTAGTGCTCTTCTCAGAAAGCGGAGCGCCTATATTATTAGAGCAGGTGGCTGATTTTTCTGCGCAGATAGGCGCCAGCGAAGTAGTGAGAAAGAACAAGATGAGAGTAGTGCATATAACAGCGCTCGTTACAGGACAGTCTCTTATAGATGCGGTAGAAAGGATCAAGGCCAATCTTTCTGATATGGAATTTCCAAAGGATTATTATTATAGGATAGGCGGTAATTTTGAAAGGAATTTAAAGAACGAAAAAGAACTATGGCAGTGGCCGATTACATTCTCCGCGCCTTATTTTCATATGCCAGGGGTATTGTGGATAACAATAGCGCTTGTTATTCTGGTACTTGCCTCTCTTTTTGAATCATACACGCAGCCTTTTATAATAATAATCTCTGTGCCTCTGGCAGTAATAGGTGTTATTCTGGCGCTGAAGATCACGAATAAGCCGATAAGCCGCGGCGTGATCATAGGCGCTATTATGCTGGCAGGTATTGTTGTAAATAATGCGATAGTTCTGGTAGACAGGATAAATTTCCTGCGAAAAAAGCAAGAGATCATAAAGTCTTTAATCACAGCGGGCGAGGATCGTTTAAGGCCTATAGCAATGACCACTTCGACGACAATCCTTGGGCTTATGCCAATGGCCTTTGACAGAAGCGAATCATCAAACCTGTGGTCTCCTCTGGCAATTACTGTTATCGGCGGGATGGTATCTTCGACTATCTTGACGCTATTTCTGGTGCCCTGCATCTATCTGGTATTTGAAGATGCAAAGGGCGCAATTTTAAAACCAAAAGAATTATTTATAGTTGTATGGAAAAGGATTTATGATATAATAAATTTAAAGACTAGGGTAAAAAAGGTATAGCCTCCGCAACCTCGGAGGTTGCCAGTACGGCAACCTCCGAGGTTGCGGAGGCTAATTAGGGGATAGATTAGTGGATAAAACCTTACGTTCAATACTGTGGGTGCTGGTAGCGCTGGTAGTGCTGAGTAGTTTTAGCACTGGATGGTTTTTTGTGGCAAAGGAAAGGCTTTATACTGATTATCTGGATCTAGAGAACATTTTCAAGACCAGCGTGGATAAATTAAACAGAGAGATCGTTTCCTCGACCAGGGAAAATGAGGAATTGAGATCAAAGCTTGATGTAGTCCAGGACGAACTGGAGACAGTAGAATCCAGGGCCAAGGATTTGAAATTCCAATACGATAA
>JAHIRR010000129.1 GCA_018818505.1 Candidatus Omnitrophota bacterium
CAGTTTCACCCTGAGTCAATTCTGACAGAAGACGGGAAAAAGTTGTTGAAGAATTTTGTCAAAAACTAAAGTAGACAAAACAGTCACTGTCTGTTTTGTCTACTTTAGGGAGGGGTAGCAGGTTATGATAAAACAAGCCATAAGTAAAGTAGTGGAAGGAGTTAATTTGACGCGCGAAGAGATGGTCTCGTGCATGGATGAGATAATGACAGGCCAGGCGACTCCTGCGCAGATAGGTAGTTTTATTACTGCGCTCAGATTAAAGGGCGAGACAGTGGATGAGATCACTGGCGCTAGTATGGTGATGCGCGAGAAGGCCGTCAAGATAAATGTCGGCAGCGACACAGTGATCGATACCTGCGGAACTGGCGGGAGTAATACAGGCAGTTTCAATATTTCGACTGCATCTGGTTTTGTTGTGAGTGGAGCAGGCCTGAAGGTAGCCAAGCATGGCAACCGGGCTGTCTCAAGCCAATGCGGAAGCGCAGATGTCCTGAAGGCATTGGGCGTAAATATCGATCTTACCCCTGATAAAGTAGAGGCGTGCATAAAAGAAGTCGGGATCGGATTTTTGTTTGCCCCTCTTTTTCATGGAGCGATGAAACATGCCATAGGCCCTCGACGAGAAATAGGCATACGCACTATATTTAATATACTCGGCCCGCTTACAAATCCCGCAGGAGCGAATTGCCAGGTGCTGGGCGTCTATCGCAAGGAACTTACAGAGGTGATGGCGGGCGTATTGAAAAATCTTGGGGCGAGGCGCTCATTTGTGGTTCATGGACTTGATGGCCTTGATGAGATCACGATCACAGGAAAGACGCAGGTATCTGAATTAAAAGATAAAACGATAAAGACATATTACATAAAGCCGCAGGATTTTAAAATAAAGGCTGCGCGGCTTGAAGATATAAAAGGCGGCAGTGTTGAAGATAACGCTCGAATCATAAAAGAGGTGCTTAAGGGGGTCTCAGGCGCAAAGCAAGATATTGTACTCTTGAATTCATCCGCAGCATTGGTTGCGGGCGGAGTTGCGCGAGATTTTAAAAAGGGCATTGAGCTGGCAAAGGAATCCATTGCATCCGGCAAGGCAATGGAGAAAATGGAAAAATTAATAGCATTTACAAATAGGTAGGTAGGTTCCATGTCATTGCGAGGGCGAAGCCCGAAGCAATCTATTTTTTGAGATTGCTTCGTCGCTTCGCTCCTCGCAATGACAGGTGATAAAATGAAACATTTTTTAAAGGAAGTAGTCAATCTAAAGAAAAAAGAAGTAGAGGCCTTGAAGGCCAGGAGGCCGATCACGTATTTTGTTGATTCAAAGCGGCTTCTTAAAGGTGTGCGGCCTTTTAAGGAAGCAATATCAACAGCCAATCGCGTAAATCTTATTGCCGAGATAAAGCGCAAGTCCCCCTCACACAAAAAAGGGTTTTCAAAAAAGTTCGATGTTTCAGCCCTGGCCAAGATATATGCAGACTCGGGCGCTAGCGCAATATCAGTATTGACAGATAAAAAATACTTTGGAGGCGATATCTCGCATATCAGCGCGGCGCGGCGCGTCACGGACCTACCTGTCCTGAGAAAGGATTTTATTATAGACGAGTATCAGGTCTATGAATCGCGTTATGCCGGAGCAGATGCGATTCTTCTGATAGCCAGGATCTTGACAAAGGAACAGATCCGAAGCTTTATGTATCTGGCAAAGAGGATAGGCATGGACTGTCTTGTCGAGATTCATGATGAAAAGGACCTGGAAAAGGTTATAATTGGCGATGCGAAAATAATAGGCATTAACAACAGAGACCTTAATACTTTTAGGGTGAATATCAATACCACATTCAAGTTGGTTTCAAAGATGCCAGACCAAATAATAAAGGTAAGCGAGAGCGGGATAGCGTCGAGCCAGGATATTGCCAGACTCAAAGATGCAGGCGTAAGTGCGGTTTTGATAGGCGGGGCATTTCTTGGAGCCAAGGATGTTAAGGGAAAAATAAGAGAAGTAATGGGGGATGACAGGAGATGATAAGAGTCCGAGTGAAGTTTTGCGGGATAACTTCGGCGCGGGATGCTGAGAAGGCTGTTGCGGCAGGAGCAGATGCCCTTGGCTTTGTGTTTTTTAAAGAAAGCTCTCGCTATATCAGCCCCAAGGACGCGGAGGATATAATAAAGAGGCTCCCGCCGTATGTAAGCGCAGTAGGTGTTTTTGTCAATGAAGACCTGGGATTTATTGAAGAATGTGTCGAAAGATATGGATTGAATACCGTGCAGTTACATGGTGATGAAGACGTGAAATATTGTTTAGGATTTAAGTCCTTACAGCTCAAAGGCGTTAAATTAATAAAGGCCATCAGGGTCAAGGACAAGGAAAGCCTTCCTTCTATAGAGGAATGTCCTGCAGACGCGTTTTTGCTGGACGCGTATATAAGCAGTGTGTATGGCGGCACAGGCAAGGGTTTTGACAGGGCACTAGCGGTTCTGGCAAAGGAATACGGCAGGCGCATTATAATATCAGGCGGACTTACTTCTGATAATGTCTATGACATAATAAAAGAGATCAAGCCATACGCCGTAGATGTCTCAAGCGGCATAGAATCAAGCCCAGGCAAGAAAAATGTGGAGTTGATGGAGGAATTCATAAAAGAAGTCCGCCGGGCGGAGGAGGACTAAAAAAAGCCGAGGCCGAACCTCGGCTTTTTTGAAAAGCCGAGGTCCAGCCTTGGCTTTTTTAGTAATATGAAGACAGCGTTAGTATATCATCCTATTTTCCTGCAGCACGATACAGGTCCGCATCATCCAGAGCGTGCCTCCAGGCTGCAGGCAATCCTTAGAAAATTAGAAAAGACCAGGCTTATAGATAGGCTAGAGCTTATTGAGCCAGAGAGCGCGACTATAGAAGATATAGTGTCTGTGCATGCCAGGGATTATGTTTTGCGCGTAAAGGAGCATGGCCCTGGAAACCTTGATCCTGACACAGTGATTTCCAAAGATTCGTTCAAAGCAGCGCTTTTTGCTGGTGGCGCGGTAATTAAAGGTATAGACCTGGTACTTAAAGGCGATGCCAGCAATGCGTTTTGCATGGTCCGGCCCCCAGGCCATCACGCAGGGCCTTCACAGGCAATGGGGTTCTGCATATTCAATAATGTTGCTATTGGCGCGAGGCATATCCAGAGAAAGCACGGCCTGAAGCGAGTCGCGATTATTGACTGGGATGTGCATCATGGAAATGGCACAGAGGAGATCTTTTGTAATGACGAGAGTGTTTTCTATATAAGCCTACATCAATATCCGCACTATCCAGGCACAGGCCAGACTTCATCGCCATTTAATCTAAATATCCCAATGCCAGCAGGAAGCGGCGATAAAGAATATATAAAAGCGTTCAAAGAAGCCATAATCCCAAAGCTTAAAGACTTTAACCCGGAATTCATATTGATCTCAGCGGGATTCGATGGCCACAGGGATGATCCATTATCTTCCATAAATCTGACCGAAGACGGATATCATGAAATGACCTGCCTCATAAAGGACATAGCCCCTCTGGTCTCAGTGCTCGAAGGCGGCTACAACCTCCTAAGCCTGGCAAATTCAGTGCATTCCCACCTCGAAGCCCTTCTCTCTTGAGTTTGCTGGTAAAGGCGTCTATGATAATTTTTTTTGAAAGAATTTACCTCTTTTCATGTGTCTATATAATAGGGACATAAAGAAAGGGGGCAGCATTATGCATGTAATGGGTGAATTATCGGGGGATGCACATGTGTCATTGCGAGCGAGCCGAAGGCGAGCGAAGCAATCTCTTCGACGGAGATAGAGATTGCTTCGTCGCTCACTCCGTTCGCTCCTCGCAATGACACGGCTATGCACCCCCGATAACTCACAGGTTACTTATGCATAGCGAAAACAATTGATTTTTGCAGAAGCAAGGAGTATAGTAATATTACCTTAAACACTGAGAGGAGCAAATAATGAAGAAAAAACATCCCCAAAAATCCAGATCAACATCCGAATACGATCCACAGAGACAGCAGAATGTATTATTGGAAAGAATAGAAAAGAAGGTAGACATAATAGCAGAAGGGCATGGCGGCCTTGACCGCAAAATAGACAAGACGAACGAAAGATTAGACGATGTGAACAGTAAGTTAGACATAATTACCAACAAGGTATCAGAGCATAGTAGTAAACTATCAGAGCATGGTAGACGCTTCGACAGAATTGAGATGGTATTAACTGACACAAACACAAGAGTTAAAAAGTTGGAATCAGGACACGAGGAATTACGAACGGGACAAGAGAACATTGTTGTGCGATTAGATAAGGTAGAGCATAAGCTCGGCACAATCACAACTGACCACGAGCATCGCATGCAAAAGCTCGAATCAGTGAAGTGAGTCAGCAAAGTTCTTGACAGTATGTTTACATTTTAGGTCTTGCTTCAAATGTAAAGTTATGTTACCCCCCCCTACCAACAGGAAAGACCCCTGTTCTAGAAGCAATGTCTTATATGCTGAGCTTGAATTGGATGATTTAATGCGAGCATTTTCTTGTCTCGCCCTCATATCCCCACCTGCTCTTGACAAAGAGGTTAAAATCAGTATACTTCTTTATACGTTAGTTTAACAGAATTATAAAGGAGTATACTGTGGCTAAATCAAAGGACATTTTAACGATCAAGGATGTGGCTGATTATATGGATGTACATCCTATGACGATCTACAAGTATGTGAAGAATGGGAAGATCCCTGCGTTTAAGATCGGCACCAGCTGGAGGATAAGAAGGGATTCTATTAGTAAGTGGATAGAGGAGAGCGAACAGCAAACAAATGGAGGTGGATAGTGTTTAGGAAGTTGTTGTGTGGCCTGTCATTGTTTATTTTTATCATGATGTCTCCTGATGTAGTTTTTGGGGTTGGTGCAGGTGGCTTCAGGAATGAGGTAGTCGGTGCAAAAGGTATGGGCAGGGGCTCTGCAAATGTAGCGCAGACAGACGATCCCGCCGCTGTTCACTATAATCCTGCTGCTATTGTGCATTTGGATAGTTCTTGCGTTAGTCTGGGCTATACGCTTGAAATGCCAAAAACAACCTGTAAAACAGCAACAGGAACTGAAGAATCCATGGAGAGCCAGAATTTTTTTATACCAAATTTTTATCTTGTAGACGACTTTGGCCTCGATGATATTACGTTCGGTCTGGGTGTAACCGCGCCATATGGATTAGGCACTGACTGGTCAGATGATAGTTTTTCGAAGTATGTTTCCACTGAATCATATGTAGGATTTTATAATATAAATCCTACAGTAGCATATCAGATAAATGACGCCTTATCAGTTGGCGTTGGAATAAATTACATGTCAAGTGATCTTGACAAATATAGAAAGGTAAATGTTTCATCTGTCAATACTACCCTGGCGGGCTTGGGTTATCCAGCAGCGACCATAGAATCAGACGGCGATTTTAATCTTAAGGCGGATGATGGTGATGCATGGGGATATAATCTTGGAGTTTTATATAAATTTGCAGAGAGCCATACACTTGGACTTTCGTACAGAAGCGAAGTAGATTTTTCATATAAAGGGACAGTATCCATGGATGGTCTGGGATCCGGAAATACCGCGGCCCTTTTCGGAGCAGCCTATCACACAGACATGGAAACCGAGCTAACGCTGCCTCAGAGTCTTGCAGTAGGATATGCGTACAGGCCAAGCGAGAAGTTAACTCTGGAGCTGGACGTGGAATGGACAGCGTGGTCAAGCGTCAAACAGGATTTAATAGAATGGTCTAATGAGACCAATGCATTGAGGCTCGCTATTTTAAATGCAGACAACCCTGGTTCAAAGGATTGGGATGATGTGTTCTCCGTTGGTTTAGGCATAAACTATAAGGCAACAGATATGTTAGAGCTGAGGTGCGGCTATCTCTTTGAGGAAACACCTGTTCCTGAAGATAGTTTTGATACACCGTTGCCTGATGCAGACAGGCATGGCATTACGCTTGGATTGGGCCGTGCATTTAAAAATGGCATGACCATGGACCTTTCGTATATGTTTTTGCTTTTTAGGAATAGAGATGTAACAAATAATATAGGGGCGTCCAGCAATGCTGATATAGACGGCAGATATGAGCAATTCGTGAATATTTTCGCGGTGGGGTTTACTTATAAATATTAAGGAGACCTAAATGGCTAAAAAAATCTCTAAGACATTAGCTATCAGAGAAGATGTAAAAAGGTTGATCTCTGAGATTGCAAGGATGGACGTAATAAAGGTCAAGGAAGACGCAGACATAAGAGATGATCTGGGAATCGATTCTTTGTCAGCCATGGAGATATTGGCGGCGATAGAGAAGAAGCTGGGGATCGTCATTGATGAGGCAAAGGCGTTTGATATAGTGACTGTTAGAGATCTGATAGATCTCGTCATGTTTTATGTCAAGGAGAAATAGCGTATATGAACTTAGGCACCTCACTTCATTGGGTATCAACCAAGATGTCAGAAAAGACATGCATAATCCAGGATGGCACAGAGGTGTCTTATTCCGAGCTTTGGAAGAATATCGAGTTATTGGCAAAGGCCTTTTTAAAAATGGGGCTGAAACAGGATGATAAGATCGTCATCTTTCTTCCAAACTGCAAGGAGTTCATATATAGTTTCTACGCGCTTTCGAGGATAAATGTCATAAGCGTGCCGCTTAATCCACAGCTTACGAGCTTTGAATTAAAAAAGATTTTCAATGACTGTAAGCCAAAAGGCATAATAACCACCTCTTTATTATACGACAAAAAGGTCTCGTCTATATTTGGTAAAGATAAACTAGTGATAGCTATTGACAAACAAATTAATGAATTATTAAGCATGGGGAGAGAGGATCGCCTCCCAAATTTTAAAACCAGCAATAATCAGATCGCCACGATTAACTATACATATAGGGGGTTAGGAAAACCCCTGGGCGCAACGCTCACGCATGGAAATTATCACCACGGCGCCATCGGATATGTAAGGCTTACAGAAGTCGTGACTACCCAGCGCTTTTTATTGGTTATTCCTATGTCGCATATCTTCACATTGGTAAGCTGTGTGATCGTGCCGCTATTGCGTGGGGCCACTGTAGTTATAACACGGAGCTTTATACCGAGCCATATACTCAAAGTAATAGAGGCGCATAAGATAGACTTTATTATAGCTGTACCAACAGTGTACATCTCTCTTCTTAAAAATTATGATAAGGGCCGCTTTGACATAAGCAGTCTTAAATATGGCATTACTGGCGGTAGTTATATGACGTTAGCTATTCATAAAGAGATTAAAGACGAGATGGACATTGAATTATTGCAGGGTTATGGCTTGACAGAGACAATGCCGATAGCCTGCAATCCCAAATCAAGAAATAGGCCGGATTCCTTAGGCGTGCCAGGACACGAGGTGGGGATCAAGATCGTTGACGGAGAGATCCTTATAGGCGGGCCAACCGTGATGCAGGGGTATTATAATAAAAACGGCGAGAATCAAAAATTTCTGAGAAAAGGCTGGTTTTATACAGGGGATTGCGGGCAACTGGACGAGGATGGGTATATATATTTCAATGGCCTAAAAAAAGATATTGCCAAGGTAGGCGGCAACAATGTTGATTTAAAAGAGGTAAAGGATGCGCTATCTTCTTTTCCAGGCGCAAGGGATGTGAAGCTGGATGCAGTAAAGGATGACCTGTGGGGCCACAGGATCAATGCGCAGTTAAATATCGCTTCAAAAAAAGAAGTGACAGAAAAGGACATAAAGTTGTTTTGCAAAGAAAGGCTCGCAGTTTACAAGATACCTAAAAAGATATCTATAAATTAGACCTGGACAACTTCGTAAGTTACCCATTGGGTAACTTACGAAGTTGTCCAGGTAAATTAAATATGAAAAACATTTTTATTACAGGCGCTACAGGGTTTTTGGGATGGGACATAGTAAAGAACTTGCTAGAAAATCAGGATTCTAAGCTGTATCTTCTTGTCCGCGGAAAGTCAGATATAAAGGCCAAAGAGAGGATAGCCAAGCTAATCAATAAGACTTATGACAAGACACATAGAGGCGGCGCAAGCGAAAGGATTAAGGTCGTGCATGGAGATACAACCAAGAAAGACATGGGAATTAAAAAATCCACGCTCGATAAGTTACGCAAAGAGATAGATACGATATATCACTGCGCGGCGTTGTGCGAATTCGGGATGCCGCTCGAACCGATTAGAAAGATAAATGTGCTGGGCACAAAGAATGTCCTGGATTTTGCCATGCAGTGCAGGGAAAGCAATCAGTTTGACTGCTTCCATCACATAAGTACAGTAGCTGTTGTGGGTAAATTTGGCGGTATCTTTTATGAAGACTCTCTGGATGTGGGTCAGGGCTTCAATAATACTTATGAAGAGACTAAATTTGAGGCAGAAAAGTTGATAGGCGAATATAGACACAAGGGCCTATCCATATCCATATATCGACCTAGCATAGTAACAGGGGATTCTAAAACTGGCGAGGTCTCTAATTTTCAGATGTTCTATCAGCCCTTGCATATATTTTCGCTCGGGATATTTGACGAAATCCCTGCTGATAGGACGCTCGGGTACAATCTTGTGCCTGTGAATTATGTCGCTCAGGCAATATACCTTATATCGTCCGAGAAAGAAAATAATAATAGAAATTATCACCTGACCAATCCTAACACAATAGCCTTGGATTTTTTATTAGAGATGGCCAGCTCTTATTTTGGTTTTCAAAAACCCAAATTGACATTGCAGCAAAAATTTCATTTTGAAAACCTGAAGGGCTTCAGGAGAAAGGTGATAGACCCGTATTTACCGTATTTCAATCACCGCACAGTGGTATTCGATGCTGAAAATTTCGACACGGCCATAAACGGCAAAGATTTCAGGTGGCCTGTAATCGACAGAGACCTGCTTCTACGGCTCTTTAAGTATTGCGCGGATGTGAAGTATATAAGACGATGCAAGCGAGGATAGATTCTGTGAAGATCGCATTGATATCTCCGAGGGGAAGATTTTTTGAAAGTGATAAAAAATATAAAGCAATATGGTCTAGAATATCAGGAGAATTACTGCACAAAAATTTTCATTCTGGATTTGGGATTGGTCTATTGACCATAGCGGCTTTGACACCCAGTAATTTTGAGATTAGACTTATAGATGAGAATTTTGAAAGTATAAATTTTGATGAAGATTTCGACCTGGTGGGTATTACAGGTATGACGCAACAAGCCACCAGAGCTTATTCTA
>JAHIRR010000130.1 GCA_018818505.1 Candidatus Omnitrophota bacterium
AAAAGGTTATAAGAAAAAACCCAAAAATATTTATAGGTTACAGCGATATAACGATTCTTTTATCCTATTTATATAGAGTGGGAAGAATGGTAGTATTTCATGGCCCGGTTGTTTCAGGAGAGATACACGAAAATATGAACAGCATCACATTGCATTATCTATTGAAGGCGATAAAAGAACCTGATATATTCGGCGTGACCGAATTTTCCGCATTAAAATCGCTTAGGCCAGGCAGGGCCACGGGTATCCTTGTAGGAGGCAATATGTCACTTTTGGTAAGTGCCATTGGGACACCTTATGATATAGATACAGACAACAGAATTCTTTTCCTTGAAGATGTGGGAGAGGACCTGGAGACCATAGACCACTATTTGATGCATTTTAAACTCGCTGGAAAATTTAAGAAAATAAGGGGCATAGTCTTTGGCAGGATGCTTGGCTGCATTGACCACTCAGGGAAAAAGCACAACATAAAAAATGTTTTATATGACATCCTTAAGGATGTAAAGGTGCCGATAATTTATGGATTTCCTTCTGGTCACAGGGTCCTGGGCGGCTCTAATGTAACATTACCTTTCGGAGTAAGCGCCACAATCGATGCATATAAGCCTGTGTTAATCATCAATGAATCGGGGGTCAGATGAGTCCAGAGTTATTAATGCAGATCTTAATACCTGTTTTAATATTTCTTGCAAGGGTTACAGATGTTACTATAGGCACTATACGGATCATATTTGTCTCGCGCGGTACAAGGGTGCTTGCGGCGATTTTTGGATTTTTCGAGATACTTATATGGCTGGTAGCGATAAGCCAGATCATGCATAATTTGAATAACATTATGAATTACATAGCATACGCAGCTGGTTTTGCTATGGGCAATTTTATCGGCATTTCAATAGAAAGAAGACTTTTTGCAGGAAAACTGATGATCAGGGCCGTGGCAAAGAAGGATGCCGTAGCTCTTATAGCATCTCTCACTTCTCATGGATATGGGGTTACCAGTGTAAATGCCCAAGGCGTAACAGGCCCTGTGAAGATTATTTTCACAGTTGTTGATAGAAAGGATGTTGATAGTGTATTACGCATAATCAGGGAATACAACCCAAACGCATTCTATACGATAGAAGACATAAGATTTGCAGCAGAGCATAGCCCTTCTTCTATAAGCCCACCTTACGCGAGCTTTTTGAGAAGATTCAACGGCTCATTTCAGAAGAGGAAATAATCCCATTTCAATATGAGAATCTTGCTGATAGAGGATGAAACGAAGATAGCAAGTTTTATAGAACGAGGCTTGAAAGAGGAGCATTATATTGTTGATGTGGCCTATGAAGGCGATAAGGGGCTTTTTTTAGCTGAAGTCAATACATATGATTTAATAATTCTTGATATAATGCTGCCAAAAAAAGACGGCATCTCTTTATGCAAGGACCTGCGAACAAAGAAGATAGATACGCCTATATTAATGCTTACTGCAAAGGATAAAGTTGGTGACAAGGTGCTAGGCCTGGATGCTGGTGCGGACGATTACCTTACAAAGCCATTTGCGTTTGAAGAATTTCTAGCAAGGATAAAAGCCTTATTGCGCCGCAGCCGAAGCGATAAAAGTACAACTCTTAAGATAGCAGACTTAGAGCTTGATCAGCTCACTCACAGGGTTAAGCGCCAGGAAAAAGAGATAACCCTGACAAGCAAAGAATACACGCTTCTTGAATACCTGATGCTCAACGCTAATCAAGTAGTGACCAGGACCATGATTTCAGAACATGTATGGAATGAGGACTTTGACAGTTTTACCAATGTGATAGATGTTTATGTTAATTATCTGCGCAATAAGATTGACAAAAATTTCAAAAAACACCTTATTTATACCATCCGCGGCACAGGTTATATGCTGAAAGAATAGCATGCTAAGATTTAATTCAGTAAGATTTAAGATTAGCATTTTATATACCGCAATCCTGGGCCTTATCCTTCTGATCTATAGCGTCTTTCTCTATCTCAGCCTGCATTATACCCTTTATGGCGAACTCGACAGAGAGCTGGATATAAAGGCTACAGAAATAACCAGTTTTATAAGTTCTTATCTTGATATATTGGGGCATGACCGTGAATCATTTGATTTTGCTGTTAAAATGGCGATTCATTTTGATAAGATCGAGCCTTTGGAAGAGAATGAAATAGGAGAGCTGGAAAAGCTATGGCTTAATACAGTAGACAAGCTGAATTTGAAAGAGGATTATATCAGTATAATACATATGGCCACCGGGAAACTTGCTGCCTCTTCAAGTAATTTACCGGGAGGCCTTGTTCTTATGGAGTTGAATGCAAAGAACGCCAGGGATATTATATACGCAAATGTCAGATATGATAAGCGAACCACGAGAGTTATCAGCATGCCTTTTTCCTGCGGGCGGAACGAGAATTACGTGGTTCAGGTAGGCACTTCGCTAAAGCCGGTTATAGAGCTATTGCAGAACAGATTACTCCATATAGTTTGCAGTATTCCAATTATTTTGATATTTGCAAGTTTTTTAGGCCGGCTTTTTGTCAAAAGGACCCTTGCTACTGTAGCAGATATTACAAAGACAGCCTCAAAAATTACCCATGAAGATTTAAGTTCCAGAGTTAAAACAGAACATGTTGACGAAGAGATGAAATATCTGGTAAATGCGTTTAATGATATGATATCAAGGCTGGAAGAATCTTTTAAATACATTGCGGAATTTAGCTCGCATGTGGCCCACGAATTAAAAACCCCGCTAGCCATAATAAAAGGGGAATCCGAAGTTACCCTGAGAAAAGAACGCACAGTAGAGGAATATAAGGGCCTAATAAGGATAAGTCTTGAAGAAGTCGAAAGGATGCTGAGGACAATCAATGGCCTGCTCCTGCTTGCAAGGCTTGATTACAAGCCTGATGCCCTTGTGTTCGAACAGGTTAATCTGGTGGAGTTATTAAAAGAGATATCCGAACAGGCAAGGATTCTGTCTTGCGTGAAGGATATTGGCATTACAGTTAATTTTCCAGAAGAAGAGAAACATATAATGGGAGACAGGTTTCATCTAAGGAGGATGTTCTTTAATCTATTAGATAATGCCATAAAGTTTACACCGGAAAAAGGCAGCATAGACCTATCCCTGAAATATGCAGATAAAGAAGCTATAGTCCTTGTTTCTGATACAGGCATAGGTATTCCAGAGCCGGATATCCCCAGAATATTCGATAGGTTTTACCGCGTAGATATAGCTGACCAGAAAATTGCGCATGGCGCTGGCCTGGGTTTGAGCATAGCCATTTCAATTGCCAGGCTTCATAATGGCGATATTTCAGCAGAGAGCAAACCACCGGCTAAAGGCACTACGTTTGCTGTCACCCTACCTCTTTTATAACCCTTCCGAAGATTAAAAAAATTTAATCTTATTTTAACCTTCTTTTAATCTTGTCTTAGGTATACTTTTGACAAAGAGAAAAAGGAGGTTACCATGAAGAAAATCCTGATTGTTGATGATGAGGAGAAAATAAGGAAAATTTATAAAGACCTGCTTATTGATAAGGGATACTATGTTATAGAGGCCGCGAATGCAAACATTGCCAATGAAGAACTGCTGAGAGAAGAAATAGACCTTGTTCTTTTGGACATAAAGATGCCGAAGATTGACGGAGGCGTAATGTACGATGTCATAAGGATGTTCCATAGAAAATGTAAAGTAATTGTAACCAGTGTTTATCCTTTGGATGAGCAAATGAAGATTATTCCGGAAGCCGAGGGTTACCATGATAAATCAGAGGGCACCGAAGTATTGCTTGCCAAAGTAAAAATCCTATTGGAAGACGGCGCTCCAAATAAAAAAAGGGGGTTTTTGTGTCAGGAGAATACTCCCTTAGCTATGTAAACAAAAAGGCAAGCAAGGAGGATGCATGAGAAAGATAGTCATCTTTTTAGTTATTTTCCATTTGTTTTTCATAGATGCGGCTTATTCGTTGTCGAAGGAAGAAAGAAAACAAAAACAGCTTGAAGGGATGCAAAAGAATTTTGAGTGGTGGCCGACAGACGCTAAGCCAGGGCCGGTGCAGGACGAAGAGCGCGGCGGGTACTGGTGGTGGCCTGTGGAACCGGGTAATATAAGTCCGTGGGGCAATAGAGGATATATCTATGTCTATAAGATTATCTTTGATTATAAGGAAGAAGAGCTGCCTGCGCCAGTGGCCCAGGAATTAAGGCCTTCTCTTTTAATAAAAAGAATCGTAAAGAATGTGAAGATATATTTTGATTATGACAAGGCAGTTTTAAGGGGCGACCACGGGCTTATTTTGGATAGCGCTGTCAGGGCTCTGAGACAGAGTCCAGAGGCGGATTTACTTATTACAGGTAACTGCGACATACGTGGCTCAGAGGAATATAATTTAAAATTAGGGAAGGAAAGAGGAGAGGTGGTAAAAGGATATATGCTGAAAAAAGGCATTCCGGAAGACCGTATCATTATAATAAGCCGCGGCAAACTCAATGCTGTAGCGCCTATAAGTGACATGATGGGCATGCAGAAAGACAGGAATGCGCAATTCATGGTAGCCGAGGTCGAGGAGGTCATGATACCATATCCAGGCAAGCCGCAAGATAGAGAAGCCAAGGCCATAGATGACGGAAAATATATCATAGAAAAGGAAGAAAAGGTCGAGTCAGAGACAAAGGTTTCTAAAAAGGAATACACTATTCAAAAAGACGATACCCTGTGGAAGATAGCAAGGGCCCAGCTGGGCAGCGGCCACAGATGGAAGTACTTGTATGAGTTAAATAAAGACAAGATAAAAAATCCTGATAAGCTAAGGCCCGGCATGACTATAGTTATTCCAGTGGAATGATTATTTAAGAAGTGAGATAATACTTGCTAAGGATAGCCGCGACATAAGGGTTCTTACAGCCCGCCACGTCAAAATATAACCTCACAAAGCATTGCTTGAAATAGATCTGATATAAGGGTAAAATAATGCCATAGAGGAACCTTTTTTATAGTTGCCGAAGAGGAGGTAAATATGCCAAGATTAATTAAAAAAGTATCAAAGTCAGCTTCTCTCAGTCCCGGTACTCTTGTTCACATAGGAGAAGAAAGGATAGAGAAAATAAAAATCAGCATCATTGACTATAGTGAGGAGAGTTTTAAAGAGAGGCAGGGCGTTAAGGTAGAGGAGTGTTTTCCTTTTAAAGACACGCCTACTGTGACGTGGATAAATGTAGATGGAATTCATCAGGTGGATATTATAGAAAAACTCGGCAAACAGTTTGATATACACCCTCTTGTTCTGGAGGATATTGTAAATACCTCACAGCGACCAAAGATGGAGGATTTTGAAAACTATATATTCATTGTGATGAAAATGCTTTATTGTGACAAAAACGATAACGAGATAAAATCTGAACAGGTGAGCTTGATCCTGGGCTCTAATTTCGTGATTTCTTTTCAGGAAAAAGAAGGCGATGTCTTTGATTCTATAAGAGAAAGAATTCGGAATGCAAAGGGCCGCATACGAAAAATGGCCTCAGATTACCTTGCGTACAGCCTGATGGATGCTATCGTGGATAATTATTTTGTTATTCTGGAGAGGATAGGCGAAAGGATAGAGGGCATGGAAGAGGAGCTTTTGGAAAATTCCACTCCCAGGGTCTTGCAGGCCATACATAATTTAAAAGGAGACACTATATTCCTGCGTAAGTCAGTATGGCCTCTGCGGGAAGTAATAGGCAGCCTGGAACGCGGGGAATCCCTTCTTATTAAGGATACTACAAATATATTCCTGAGGGACCTTTATGACCACACCATACAGGTTATTGATAGCATAGAGAGCTCCAGGGATATAGTCGCAGGCATGGTTGATATATATTTATCCAGTATCAGCAACAAGATGAACGAGGTCATGAAGACATTGACTATAATTGCCACAATATTTATTCCCATTACATTTGTAGCGGGCATATACGGCATGAATTTTAATCAAGATGCGTCACGATGGAATATGCCTGAACTTAATTGGAGATTTGGCTATCTTTTTGCCTGGGGAGTAATGCTTCTTATCGCGCTAACCATGCTGGCCTATTTCAGACGAAAGAAATGGCTGTAATATGAGAAAGACATGGCTTTTAGTCACCCTTGTTATTGTAGTTACCGCGCTTTTGACATTTCTCGTGACATTCCACCTCTTTTTCACTACAAAAGGATTGAATCTCGTTGCGAAGTTTTTGTTGTCTAGATATGTGCCGTCAGAGGATATTGAGATAAAGAAAATCGATGGCACGATCATCAGGACAGTATTTCTCCAGGAGATCTCTCTGGAAAATTTAAAACTACTTCCTCCTGGAAGCGCAGTGGAGATTAAAAAGATAGAGCTCGACGTGAATCCTTTTGACCTTGAAGGGATTTATATAAATATTGATAACGGAAAAATCAGAATTCCAGAATCTGATCCTATCCTTTTTCACGGAATTTATACTAATGGTGTGTTGAATTTAAATATATATTCCAAGTCAATTGATATGGCAGAGTTATCTTCTTTTTTAAATGATAAAAAAGCCCTGAGCGGGACAAGGGGAGCTGTGAAAGATATAGATATATTCATAAAAGGCTCTTTACAGGAGCCTGAGCTGGCAGGCCAGCTTTATATCGAAAGGCTCGTGAAAAATACCCTTTCAATAGTGGACTGCCCTATTTCTTTGGATTTAAAGTTTAAGGATATAAGGCAGGATTTAAAGATATTCGGAGAGGTAAGCCTTGAAGGCGGCAGTGTATCTGGCCCAAAGACAGCCGTTGTAGAACTACAGAAGAGTAAGATAATTTTTAATGGAGCGCTTAAAGAACCCGAGTTTGACCTAAAAGGCCTATCCAATGTGGAAGGCACAAAGATTAATATAGTCTTAAAAGGCACCATGAA
>JAHIRR010000131.1 GCA_018818505.1 Candidatus Omnitrophota bacterium
AATAAAACCGCGCCCAAGGCCCTTGCCAATCCTAATTCCCATCCTAAGACCCTAGCTGTCATAATAACAGCCATTACATTTATAGCCGGACCTGAATAGAGAAATGCTGTTGCAGGCCCAAGGCCAGCTCCCCTTTTGTAGATACCGGAAAATAAAGGGAGGATTGTGCAGGAACAAACAGCAAGTATTGCGCCTGAAATAGAGGCTATGCCATAAGCAAGGATCTTATTGGCCTTTGCGCCAAAATATTTGATTACTGAGGATTTACTTACAAAGGCAGCTATTGCTCCTGCTATGAAAAATGCAGGCACAAGGCAAAGTAATACATGCTCTCTGGCATACCATTTCACAAGAGCCAGAGATTCAAAAAGCGGGCCCCTGAAAGGAAGACTTTCTACTGGAAAGTAGTAACTCGTCAGGAAGCCCGCTATTATCAAAAACAGCGTATTTTTTCTATTCACTTATTTCATGCCCATCTTGCCCTTCATGCCTTTTCCGCAAAGGCCCTTGAGCGTTTTTTGCTGCTCTTTAGTGAGCATACCCTTAAGAGATACATACGCGGCTACCAGTGATTTCGTCTTTTCTTTTTTAAGATCATACTTCTTGTCAATCAGGGCGTTTATCGCGTTTAAATCAACTTCATCTTCCCATAAAGCTGATTTTATATCGAGCGCGAGTATCTCGATTTCAGCGTTCTTTCTGATTAATTCCTTCTTTGTACTCATCTTCAGATCTTTTACCTTTTTCACCTGGGCATCTGAAAGCCCCAGCTCCTCCTGATTCTTGACGATCATCATGGCCTTTTGATAGAATTTCTGATCAAAATCACCATGCCCGCCTTTCATCTTCCCACACTCTGCATAGACACTCGGCACCAAAAGACTAAGGCACACTAAAACTAACAATACCTTGCGCATAACTCCCCCTTTCTTTTCTTTCATTATACTCCTAAAGACAAAGAATTCCAAGGCCTAACTTTAGTTAATCTGTAATATTTTCAATGTTACGTGACAGTTATGCACCACCCAGACCACTGGCTCTCGGGGCATACGCCGTGCCGAGCGGGCCCCGTTCCAAATTCTAATCGATAATCGATTTATCATCTGTAACTGATCGCGGGCAATTCTGATCAATTATTTGATGATACTTAAGAATTTGGAACGGGGCGGGCACGGTGTCCCGCCCTTTTGTTAAAAGAGCTTCTCTTTACAGAATGCGAAACGCACTAAACAAAAGGGCGGGACGAGCGAGGCACGGGGCTGAGCAAAATTCTCACGCTGGGGGAATTTTGCGTCCCCGAGAGCCAGTGGTCTGGGTGGTGAATAAGACCTGAAACTGTAACGTAACTCTTAAAATATTATATAAAACTTTAGTTGATCAATGCTGGTTGAAGCGAATCTTTGCTTATACCGACTATTCTTTCTTTGGCTAACTGGGCTACTTTTTTGCCAGACATTAGCATGCCGCCGAAGGTTGGGCCCATGCGCGGGATCCCGTATGCAGTGGATACTGCCATGCCGCAAATAAGAAGGCCTGGGTATATCTCGCCGGTATTCTCTACCACCAGATCCTCTGATACATTAGCATCCATTGGCCCAAAATCCTTTAATTTTATAATGCCTCTTTTTTCCAGGCTCTTACAGACATGCGCATCATGACCAGTGGCATCAATAACAACTTTAGATTCCAAAGAAACAGGATCAACGCACGTGATCTGCCTTGGGAGAGCTGATACAGGTGTCCAGTTTATTACAGTGCCTTCTACCTTGTTATTTCGCAGGACCACATCGTCAAATTTTGTCATGTTTAAAATCCTTACACCTGCGTCACATGCTGCGGAAATAAGCTTTGAGCATGCATTTGGGCCATCTGCTGTAAATAGGCATGGTTCAGCCTCTTTATAAGGAATATTTAATTCATCCAGAATCTCATTTGCTGGCGCGCGAAAGGTCAATGTGTTCATCAAATACCCGCCGATCCAAAAACCACCACCTAAATAATTATTTGCCTCAATAACTAAAGTCTTGAAACCCTTTTTTGCCAGATCCCTGGCTGCTGTGAGTCCGCTTGGACCCCCGCCAACGATTATTACGTCTGAGGTAATATACTCTTCGAACCACCCGGCAAATTCTCTTAGAATCGCCCTGGTAATCTTTGCTTCAGTTACAGGCTGGAACATGATGCCTCCTTTCATTGTCTTTGTCATTGCGAGGCCCCGACGAAGTCGGGGCCGAAGCAATCTCAAAAAAGAGATTGCTTCGGTCGCTTCGCTCCCTCGCAATGACACATTATACAATTCTATACAATTATCTAAATAACTCCTGAAACTTCAGGATCTCCTGTTTTACATTATCCTTTGTTACCACTGCTGAAATCGCGCATACTGCGTCTGCTCCAGCATCCACGACTTCTTTTACATTGTCGAGAGTAATGCCGCCTATTGCTGTAACAGGGATAGCGCAGTTCTTTTTTATCTCCTTTATAAGCTCGAT
>JAHIRR010000132.1 GCA_018818505.1 Candidatus Omnitrophota bacterium
GGATGATAGAGTCTATCTTATGCATATCTTGGATGCAAGCCTTAGGATAGAAGAATATATTGCAGGCATAGACAAGGCTTCATTCAATGAGAAAAAGCTTGTTCAAGATGGTGTTATCCGTCAGATCGAGATAAAAAGATATTGCTGGAATGCGCGATAAGCTGATACATGACTACTTTGGCGTAGACATTGAAGCAGTCTGGTCTACAGCGAAAAAGGACATACCCGCTCTCAAGAAAGATATAGAAATAATATTGAAAAAATAAATTTCAATTTACCTTTTACCTGCTATTGACATCCTTTCCTTTTTAATATATAATCTATAAGCTATATAGCTGGCAAAGAACCTGTTCCACCGCGTAGGTGGAATTAATTCCACCTACGCGGTGGAACAGGAGGAGACTAGTTTATGTTACCTGATAAACATGGTAAATTCAGGGGGTTTGGTGGGAAGTTTGTGCCTGAGACGCTTATGGTAGCGCTTGAGGAGCTTGAGAGGGAATACAAGAAGGCTCTTAAAGACTCTAAGTTTAAGCGCGAACTAGGTGAACTGCTAGAGGTCTATGCAGGCCGGCCCACGCCGCTTTATTTTGCAAAGAATCTATCCAAAAAAACAGGTACAAAAATATATCTAAAGCGCGAGGATCTGCTTCATACAGGCGCGCATAAGATAAATAATACGCTTGGCCAAGTGCTCCTGGCTGTAAAGATGGGGAAAACGCGCATCATAGCTGAAACAGGCGCTGGCCAGCATGGTGTTGCTACAGCAACTGCGGCGGCCATGTTCGGGCTTCTGTGTGATGTGTATATGGGCACTGAGGATATTGAGCGGCAATCGCTGAATGTATTTAAGATGAAACTTCTGGGAACAAGAGTGATACCAGTTCATTCAGGAAGCAAGACTCTTAAAGACGCGACTAACGAGGCAATAAGAGACTGGGTTACAAATGTCCGTACCACACATTATGTAATAGGCTCTGTAGTAGGCCCGCATCCATATCCTGCAATGGTGCGAGATTTTCAGACAGTTATTGGCAAAGAGACAAAGAAGCAGATCTTGAAATACGAAGGCCGGCTTCCAGACTACATGGTGGCATGTGTTGGCGGCGGCAGTAATTCCATAGGATTTTTCCACGCGTTTTTCAAAACAAAGGTTAAATTTATAGGCGTAGAAGCAGGAGGCCTTGGCCTATCAAGCGGCAAACACGGCGCAGCGCTCTGCAAAGGCCAACCAGGCATCCTGCATGGAAGCAAGAGTTATCTACTGCAGGATAAAGACGGTCAGATAAAGGTTGCTCATTCAATATCCGCAGGCCTGGACTACCCAGGCGTAGGCCCAGAACACTCGTATTACAAAGACATTGGCCGTGCCCAGTATGTAGCTGTAAAAGACAGCGAAGGCCTTGAGGGCTTTAAGATGCTGTCTGAGATAGAGGGGATCATCCCTGCGCTTGAACCAAGCCATGCCATATACTACGCAGTAAAAAAACTAGCGCCAAAATTGAGCAAGAATAAGATTATAGCTATTTGTCTTTCCGGCAGAGGAGATAAGGATATAGACATAATTAAAGGGTAACCCTCCGCAACCTCGGAGGTTGCCGTGCTGGCAACCTCCGAGGTTGCGGAGGTATCCATTATGAACCGTATAGATAAGAAATTTAAAGAACTAAAGAAAAAGCGCAAAAAGGCATTCGTGGCCTTTATAATGGCTGGCGACCCGTCTCTCTCTATCACAAAGAAACTTATCTTTGAATTAGAGAAAAACGGCGCAGACATTATTGAGCTGGGTGTGCCATTTTCAGATCCTCTTGCAGATGGCCCTACCATACAGCGCTCTTCCGAACGCGCCCTAAAGCGAAAAGCCACCATAAACTCTGTTTCTAACCTGGTTAGAAACGTCAGATTGCAAACACAGATCCCAATAGCATTCTTGACCTACTATAACTTAATACATCACTATGGCCTGGAGAGATTTGCGCAAAAGGCAAGCTCATGCGGGGTTGACGGTGTAATAATTCCTGACCTGCCTCCTGAGGAGTCGCAGGACCTGCGCCGCATTGCAAAAAAGAAAAATCTCTCAATAATACACCTTGCGGCGCCCACAAGTTCAAGACAAAGGCTTAAAAAAATCGCAGATGTCTCAACAGGTTTTATCTACTATGTCTCGCTCACAGGCACAACAGGCGCAAGAAAAGAATTACCAAAAGAGCTCTCATCCAGTCTCAGGGCAATAAAGAGAGTGACTAAGAAACCTGTATGCGTAGGCTTTGGTATTTCCAGGGCTGACCAGGTAAGATCAATATCAAAACTAGCTGACGGCGTAATCGTAGGAAGCGCTATTATTAAGGTAGTAGAGCGAAATACTAATAGAAAATATTTGGTAAGAAGAGTGGGCGCTTTTGTTAAGAGATTATCTTCGAAGTGCTGTTAAATCGCGGAAATACGCAGAAGACCGCCTTCGGCGGTACGCGGAACCACGCGGAAGTTCATCCTTCAGCGTATTTCCGCGTCTGTTCCGAACGAAGTGAGGAATAGCTTCCGCGTGGTTCCGCGATTATAGGAGGCTTACATGTACGCAGTAATAATGGCTGGAGGTAAGGGCGAGAGGTTGTGGCCGAAGAGCACCAGGGGCAAGGCAAAGCACATGCTTAGCTTCGGCACAAGAAATGTAATGATCCAGGAGACCATAAAGAGGCTGCGTCAGCATCTGCCCATAGAAAACATACTCCTTGTTACCACAAAGAAACAATGCTCTGTGCTTAAGCCCTATATCTCGACATTAAAGAAAGACAATATACTCCTGGAGCCTGAAGGAAAAGACACTGCTGCGGCCATATGCCTGGCAGCGCTTATAATAGAAAAGAGATTTGGCAATGCGTCAATGGTAGTCCTGCCAGCAGACCACATAATAAAAAATTCAAAAGCGTTCCATAAGAATCTCTTGTCTGCTGAAAAATTAGCCAGCTCAAATTCGCACCTTGTCACTATAGGCATAAAACCAAAATATCCGTCCATTGGGTACGGCTACATAAAGACTGGCAGAAA
>JAHIRR010000133.1 GCA_018818505.1 Candidatus Omnitrophota bacterium
TGTGCCAGACACTTTTTATTATGCCTACCATCTCATCTACCATTTCTTCTCTGAGTTCGACCTTAAATTCAGTTGGCTCGCCTTTTTTTATGCCGTAACTTCGCACATCCTCTTTAGCGGGCTCTACGAACATCACCACGCCATGACTCACAAATAGATCACTGTCCTTTCGCGTCTTATCCTTTTCGTATAAAAGTTTATAGCACGCGAGCTGGCGAAGGTAACCGTCACAGGATTCATCCTCCAGGCTCCTGCACTGGAATATTCCCTTTGCGTGATTCCTTGGCTGGCCTGTTTTATAGTCTACTACGCAAAGAGATTTTTTGCTACTATTTTCTATATCTAATCTATCGTATTTTCCGGTGATGATAATGCCATCAATGTTTATGGGCATGCGATTTTCAAGGCCCAACGGCTTGACAGGTTTTGCGGAAATCCTGTTAAAAAATCCTCTCAGGCCCTCGAACTGTTCCTTGCACCGCAGCTCTATTGCCTTCTCAGGGCCCTGGTATTTTAACGCATCAGAAAATCTATCTTTAAAAAACTGGAAATCCGGAAATTTATCTGTCTTCATAAAATGCCTGTACACATACTCCAGGCCCTCATGCACTGCATTACCGAAGATCAGGCTCTGTTTCTTTGCGCCCGGGAGCATCAGGACATTATCGTAGAGGAATTTTCTCCTGCAGTATAGATAGTTATTGATGCTGGTAGGATTCAAGGTCATGTCTTTGACCATATCACCCAGAATTCCTTCCGTTCCTATAAAAGGATCTTTAAAATCCAGCATTGCGAGAGATCTAACCAGCACATCTTCCTCTTTAAAAGAATTTTCTTTAGGCTCCAGGCCTAATCTGTAGATAAACGAACTGGAAATCTTGTTCTCTTTGGGGCTGCATGTAAAAAGTATATTGCTCTTGGCCCTGCTTATTGCCACATAAAAAAGTCTTGTCTCATCATAATGTTTTAACTTTTTTATTCTTTCTTTGCTATCCACCTTTTCAATGCCTTTGAGTATCTCAGGCCCAAGAGGGATCTTATCAGGCATTGGCTTTATGGGCCAGCTATCGTCCTGCAGGCAAAAAGGAATGATCACGCTGTGAAATTCCTGTCCTTTTGAGGCATGCGCTGTAAAGATCCTAACGCCATCCTGCGTCATTGTGACAAGCTCGCCCTGGATAGCGAGATTATGCTCGTTACGCGTCTTGATCTCCTCTATGAATCTTTTCAAGTCTATGCCAGGATTTGAAAGGTCATATTCCTTTACCATATTTATGAACGAAGCAAGGCCGCGCACCTGCCTGATCCTTAAAACCGCATCCTTGTCATAGGTTTTAAGAATATATTTATAGATCCCTGCATCCCTGATATATTCCATAAGAACTGCGTGCAAAGGCTTAAAGTGGCTATCTTTCAAGAATTTGTTTATTATAATAGCTATATGTTTAAAATCTTTGTCATTAAAAAATTCGGAAAGAAGCGTGACATTCTCTTTATTTTTCTTTTTCTTATTGACCTTGTTTATAAAATCCAAGATGTCTTTGTGCGGGATCTCGAAATAATCAGCTATGAGGATCTTATATAAGATCCTGTCTCTTTCTCCAAAATCCTGAGGCTCAATGCTCGCGAGCTCCAGGATGTCCAGTATCTGTCTCACGCGCGCCTCAGAACGCATGTCTTCTTTTCCGTCAGTAGCATACGGGATGCCTGCCTGAAGCAATGCATCTATTATCCTTGGGATCAGGCTTCTTTTTCTTACCAATATCGCGATATCATCGTAAGAGAGCCCTTTTTCTTTAGCGCATAGATTTTTTATCCGCTCGATGATAAAACAGAGCTCTTCTTCATTGGCAGTAAATTCCTTGTATTCTATTGATTTTTTCTTAAAATCTACCTTTGGTATGAGTTCTTTCTCTCCTGTGCGCTCGTTTTGAGGAAGTTCTTTTATGAGGTCCTGCGAAAGATCTATGATCTCTTTTACTGAGCGGTAATTGTCTTTGAGAGAGATCGTCTTTAAGTCCTTGAATCTCTTCTTTAGTTCCTTAAAGTTGGCAATGCTTGCGCCCTGGAACCTATAGATAGACTGATCATCGTCGCCAACGCAGCAAAGATTAGAATGCGCGTCTTTCATAAGGGAAAATAAAAATTTAAGCTGCGCGCCATTTGTGTCCTGGAACTCGTCTACCATGATGTATTTATAGAGATCTTGGTATTTCTCTTTAAGTAGCTTTTCTTTATTTATCGCATCCATTGCGATCATGATCATGTCGTCATAGTCATATCTTCCGCGCTCATCAAATATGTCTTTATTTTTTCCTTCTTTGAGTTTTTCATACTGCTCATAGACAATTGCCAGGGCCTTTATACGCGGGATGTGCTTTTGTTCCACATATACATTGTCAGGTTTTATCTCTTTAACGTATTTAGAAAATTCTTCCGGGCTTATACCTTCTCTTTTAAGTTCGCTTATCCTTTTTTGTATCTCCCTAA
>JAHIRR010000134.1 GCA_018818505.1 Candidatus Omnitrophota bacterium
AGTATAGATATACTTTATTTAAGAAGTTTAAGCGTAAGACAGAAGACTTTGAAGAGGTAGTAATAGAAACGCTAATAAAAGGACATTCATCGAGGAAAGCAAGCAGATTTTTTGCCAGACTCTTCGGTAAGAACACAATATCACACTAGGCAGCAACCTCAACTCTACGTAAGTTTGACTATGAGTTAGAAGTATGGAAAAGTCAACCGCTAAGAGATAACGCCTTAATAGTAATTCTAGACGCAGTAAGGTTAAAAGGAGTAATACCGTATACAAAAGAAGCAAAACCAGTTCTGTTTGCATATGCAGTATATCCTGACGGTACAGAAGAAGTCTTGGACTTCGAGATAGCAAGAGGCGAATCAACCAATGCATGGACTAGATTCTGCCAGAAGCTGTACCAGAGAGGATTACAGAATATAAAACTAGTAGTAAGAGATGACTGCGATGCAATAACTAATGCAATAAGCCTATGCTGGCCAGCTGCATTAGATCAACAATGCGTATTTCATATATTGCAGAATCTCTGTAAGAAGCTGAAAGGTCACCCAGAAAAGAAGAATATACTTAAAGACGCCTCATGGCTATACGAAGCACAGTCGGAAGAAGAGTTTTACAGATGGGCTATAAAATTCAAGAATAGGTATGATAGACATAAATATCACCCAGCAATAAAATACTTCCTTGGCAAGATATATGAGAGCATCAAATACTTTGAATTACCAAAGGAATATTGGACCATAGCCAAGACTAGCAATAGACTAGAACGGTTCTTTGAAGAATTAAAGAGAAGAATAAGGGTATTTAGAAGATTCCCAAACACACAAAGCTGTAAACGCTGGCTATATGCTCTTATTACAGAATTAGACCCTTACAACCTAAGGCTTACTAACTCTGAAAGTCAGCAAAGTTCTTGACAGTATGAGATCTCAAAAATAATTTCCCTTCCCAAAGGCCTATTTATATGGTATAATTAAAATACAATAACGATAGGAGCAATATAGTCTTATAAGACAGGCAGAGGCTGTTTTTTTAGGTGGATTATGAGGAAGATTGGAAAACTTATCTCAATGCTGATAATAATGACATTCTTATGCCAGAATGTGGGATTTTGCCTTCCAGAGAGTAATTCTACACTAAGGCTTCCTGTGAATGGTAGCCATAGGGTAGAAGAGACTATAAAGAAACAAGGTATTAGTATAAACGACACTATAGAATTCATGTTAGACATGCACGCGTCTCGTCTTAGTAAAAAGAGAATAGCTATTTCTACAGAACTAACGAAAGATTTGCCTCATATACCTGGGGATGAGATAGGATTAAAGAGAGTCGGGCTAATCATTAATGCTATTGATAGTATGCAGAAATTGCCAAAAGAGAGAAGAAAACTATCTATTAAGACGATGTTAGATTCTGAAGGAAATAATATTGAAGTGCGTATAACGAATACAGGTGTCGGAATTCCTAAAGAGAATCTTCGGAAGATATTTATACCATACTTTACAACGAAAAAAGATGGTACAAGTCTGGGCATGTCTAGTGTTAGGGAGGTTATAGAAGAATATGACGGCACTGTTTCAGTCGAATCTGAAGTAGATAAAGGTACTACATTTATCATAACATTACCAGTTTTAGCCTCTAATAACCAGGCAGAGCTTGCGTCGGGGGAGGATTTGAAAAAAAGAATTAAAGAGCTTAAAACGATTGTATTTAGATTGCTTGATATTAAAGTAGTTGCTTTAGATTTTGACCATACAATTTCATCAATTCGCGACCGTGTATCTGAACCAACGGTCGCTAGGGAGATTATAAAATTGCTAGAATTAGGCATAGATATTTGCATAGCAACTGTACAGTGGGATGATGAGATGCAGGAACATTTTATCGATGAATTAAGGAAATACAAGGAGTTCAAGCCCGAATATTTGCCACACATCCATCTATACGTTTACTCATCAGCCCTTGGTTTTAATGCAAAAGAAGGTCCTGCAAGGCCATATTATAAACATGTCCTTAGTGAAGATGTTAAAGAATCATTTCGCAAATTTTTCCTACAAAAAGGATGGCTCGATAATCCTGACTATCTAGTCGTAGCAAGAGACTGTCAAATTATAGTTAGGCGCACAGAAAATCCCAACAAACAAACAGCATTAAAAGATAGAAACACCATAGAAAAATGGCTAAAGGCTCAAAACTTTCAAGTGTCTACTTCTTCCGGAAGCATTACTTGCACTATTTCGCCATCAGGTGTAAGTAAATTAACGGCTGTAGAAGATATATTGCAAAGATTTAAAGTGACTCATGATAATTTTATTAAGATAGGGGATATGGGTCATGAGAAGGGGAATGACTATGAGTTTCTACGGTGGCTTAATAGCTTCACAGTAGATGAATTTGACCCAGACAACCCTAATCAAATAAGGGTTTCTGAGATATTGGGAATTAAAGGCCCAAAAGCCACGTCAATTTTGTTAGAATTGCTGGTTGAAAAAGTTAAGTCGCAACTAAAAGATAATCTTAAAATAAATAAAGGAATTAGAGTAAATCAATAACAAATCGAATAATATATTTCTTGAGATTGGTTAAGTAGCCCCCCCCAGTCACAATTTCCTGTCCCACAGCCCTAAAAATACTTGAAAGAAAATAAGGCACATAAACATAGAGACGTCTACCAAGTTGTTCTGGAAGCTGTCTTCGAATCAATCGGGAAGCTGTCTGTAGCAAGCCCCGTTCCAAATTCTGATCGATACTCAATTTACTATATGTAACTAATTGCGTACAATTCTGGTGGATTGTTTGATGATCTTTAAGAATTTGGAACGGGACATGCCATCCTAAAAAAATCTAAAAATACTTGTCCGTCTTCGCCAAGCAGCTTTCGCGCTTGGCTTCGGCGAGACTGAGAAAAATTACAAAAAAGTAATTTTTCTTGAAAGAAAATAAGGTAGTTAATGTGTCTAATGTATATGAGGGCACAGATTATGGGGATTGGTCAAAGCATACTTTTACTTACTTTTTCTTTACAAAGCATACTTTTCACGGTATACTTGTGTTGGAGGTGATGAACCATGAAAGGTGTGTTTTCAATAAAAATCGAGAAATCCCTGATTCACATGATCAAAGACTTTTGCAATTCCCATGGACTCAAACAAGGCTTTTTCGTGGAAAAGGCATTGCGGGAGCAGCTTCAGCGTGAAGAGATGATAGAGGACATGATCGATCTTAAAAAGCTGCGTCTTGATGAGAAGTCTGCAATAGATTTTGATGACTATCTCAAGAAGCGAAAGGCATGAAATATAAATTAAAGATTATCCCTAATGCTCAAAAAGATCTTGATGACATACTTGGCAAAGATTTTGATTTTATCAAAAGAAAGATCTTATCCTTATCAGATAACCCCAGACCTTTCGGATCTAAAAAACTCACAAATGAAGAAGGCTATAGAGTCAGGGTAGGAAATTTTCGGATATTATATCGTATCAATGACTCCCTAAAAGAGGTTATCATATACAGGGTAAAACACAGAAAAGACGTTTATCGTTAGATATCCTAATAAGATCGCCTAAAAAATCCAAAAATATTTGAAAGAAAATAGGGCATTTGATGTGTCTAATATATTGAACCTCTTTCACCCCGTAGGTGGAACTTAAGTTCCACCTACGGGGTGAAAGAGGCAGTGGAACTTATTTATATAAAACAGGCGCAGAAGGATGCCAGGAAACTTTCTAAAGCAGGTTTGCGGCCAAAGGCCGAAGCTGTACTCGAGGTCCTCAAACATAATCCATTCCAGGCCCATCCTCGTTTTGAAAAATTAGTAGGCGATTTAAAAGGCGCTTATTCCCGCAGGATAAATATTCACCATCGCATTATTTATCAGGTAATAAAGCGATACAAGATAGTGAAAATCATTCGCATGCGGACTCATTTAATCTAAAACCACCCTTGACTTTACTCAAAACATAGTGTATAATTACTCAGTGTAGTGAGATAATCGAGGATATTTATGCAATTACCTGAATATAAAAGAGATACAACAAGTACAATTACCCAGCGTTTAAAGGAAAAAAGGCATTTTATCCAGGTTATTACTGGCCCAAGGCAGGTTGGTAAAACAACAGCTATCCAGCAAGTACTTAAAGATGTAAGCATGCCTTATCACTATGCTGCAGCTGATTTGCCAGCACCACCGCCTGTTGAATGGATTGCTCAACAATGGGATATAGGCCGAAGAAAGTTACAGGATAACAACCCTGCGATTTTAGTGTTGGATGAGGTCCAGAAGATATCAAATTGGTCAAATGAGATCAAGCGATTATGGGATGAGGATACTAAAAAGGAAAATAATCTCAAGGTAGTTCTTTTAGGTTCATCAGCGCTTTTGATTCAAAAAGGATTGACTGAGAGCCTTGCAGGCCGTTTTGAGATTATAAGACTGAGTCATTGGTCATGGAGAGAGTGCAGGGATTGTTTTAATTGGGACCTTGATAAATATATATATTTTGGCGGTTATCCTGGCGCCGCTATTTTAGTAGACAATGAAGAGAGATGGTCACAATACATCCGGGATTCATTGATCGAGACAGCTATCTCAAAAGATATATTACTTTTAAACCGTGTTGAAAAACCCGCTCTTTTAAGACAGCTTTTTGTGCTTTCATGTGAATATGGCGGCCAGATCCTTTCATATCAGAAACTCTTGGGTCAATTAGCAGATGCCGGCAACACTACGACCCTTGCGCATTACCAGAGACTACTCGAATCAGCATATCTCATAAAAGGGCTTCCAAAATGGTCAGGCGCTTCTCTGCGTCGCAGGAGCTCTAGTCCTAAATGGCTGCCTCTAAACACTGCTCTCATGACAGCATTATTAGATAGAAATTTTCAGGACGTTCGTTCTGATTTAAACACCTGGGGACGATTGGTTGAGGTAAGTATTGGCGCGTATTTAGTTAATGAGGCCTTACAGCATAACTTCGAAGTCTATTATTGGAGGAAGGGCAATTATGAAGTGGATTTTGTAGTGCGAAAGGGGACAAGTTTAGTAGCGATCGAAGTCAAAAGCGGCAAAAGACGCGTGAGTATCCCTGGACTTTCAATGTTTGCAAAGAAATACAAAACCAAAAAGACCATTACCATAGGCGCATCAGGCATGGATATGCAAAAATTCCTAGAAACCCCCATCCTAAAACTCCTTGCATAGCCCCTATTTATATAAAAACCCGGAGACGCCTACCGAGCCAATCGAGAAGCTGTCCGTCTTCCTGCATTTAGCTAAACACAGTAGATAGCGTTCGCCCCGGTGATGAGCGACAATTATAATTACCGGTCAACGACAATTATAATTCCCGGAATCGCCTG
>JAHIRR010000135.1 GCA_018818505.1 Candidatus Omnitrophota bacterium
CCATTACCTCGTATATATAGGTGTTTTATGAGAACATTAAACCCCATTCCAAATCCTAAAAGATTTTTGAAGATTTGGAACGGGGCAGGTAAAAAAGGCCTTAGTCTTGTCGAGATTACTGTAGCAATGGGCATTATGCTTATGGTCTTTGCCGTGGTATTTACGGCCTATCTGACTGCTCATAAACTCTGGAGGGGCGGTTTTACGCAGATAGCCTTTCAGTCTAGAGGCAGGGTCGTGCTTGCCAGGATCGCGGATGATCTTCGCTCAGCAACAGGCGCTGCAATATTTGACAATGGAGGCAGGGTGAGATTTGTCACTGATCCGAACAGGACGCCCCAGACACTTGCAGATGATGTGAGCAGTGAATACTATATCTTAGGCGATGATATAATCTATGATCCTGACATATCCGTTGCGGGCGATGAGATCAGCGTCCTGCAGCAGGTTTCCATAGAATCCGCAATACCGGTTTTTCAGATCTCAGGGGATCTGGTAGTGATTACCTTCAGGCTTTTTAATACAGATGCTATTTACGGTACTCATTGGTCTGGCATGAGTACATCCATTAAAATGAGGAATGTCTGATATGCGTAATAAGGGTTTTGCTCTAATCGTGGCCATGACTTTTTTAAGTGTCCTCTTTATAGGAGGCAGCTCCTATCTCTATATGACTACTAATGAGGCAAAGTACACTGAGAGGCAGGTAGATACACAAAAGGCATTCTTTTTGGCAGAGGCAGGCGTAGAAAGGGCGATTTGGAGAGTGAAGAATAATAATATTATAAGTTCAGAGGTCTTTCAGTTAAAAGGCGCAGGCACTGCGGCAAATTATCTTGAGGACCAAAACATAACAGTTACGATAGCTAGTTTAGGAAACAGCCTGTACCAGGTGACTTCTACAGTTCAGGTGGGAAATTCCACAAAGACACTCAATACGATCATACAAAAAGACCCGCCTTCAAAGGTCTTTGATTACGGATATTTTACCAACAACTGGGGCTGGTTTTATGGCAGCGGCATTACCTCGCGTGGAGATGTGCGTTCAAACGGCAGATTTGATTTCAGATCCAGGCCCAGGGTCGAAGGCGACATATACGCGGGTTATGAGGTCGACGATGGTGGACAGGGCATAAGAGGTTCTGGAGGCGATCCTGAGAATCAACATCCTAATTCAGAAAAGCTTGATATGCCGAATCTCGAGGACCTGTCTTATTATGAAAATAAAGCAACCAGCAGCGGAAGCTCTATTAAAGTGAATGGTGTAACTTTAGTAGATGGTGTGTTCGGTGATGATGTTGATGAAAATGGCAATATAGTTTTAATAGGCACGCATTCAAAGCCAATAGTGATCGATGGCCCAGTAGTTATAAGAGGCGATGTTGTAATAAAGGGGGTCGTTGAAGGCCAGGGCTGCATATATGCCGGACGCAATGTGTATCTGGCAGATGATATTCAGTATAGGACCGCGCCCTCAAGCCCTCGGCCAGCGGCTAATAATCCTAACGCAACGGATAATTGGGTCAATGCGCATAAAGATAAGGATCTTGTGGGGTTTGCGGCCAGAGAGAACATTATCATGGGCGATTATACAGGCGAGACAGGCGGCAGCTGGTATTCGAATTACTGGCTCTTTAATATGGGTGATGAAGATGTGGGTGAAGACGCTATACCAGATACAGATGATGCGCATGAAGATGATGGCGTGTTTCAGAGTGAGTATGAGGATCTTGATGGGGACGGCGTAAGGGATCATGATTATGGCTGGTCAGATGTCCAGACGCAGGTGCCTATAACAGAGTTTGCAAACTGCCCTAATAATGTAAGAGATTTTGGAGATATAGCAGATAATGCTTTGAATCGCCTGGACGGTGTTTTTTATACAAATCACGCGTTTGCTGGAAGGACAGGTAATGGTGTACAGATAAATGGCGCGATAGTCTCTAAGGATGAGGCCATTATATACAGAAATACCCTTACTATAAATTATGACGAGAGGCTGCATTCCAGATATGCGACAGATGGGAGCAGTATAATAGATCTAAATCTACCTAGCACCAAGAAAGTAGCGATTATCAGATGGTGGCAATGAGGATCTTTCCAATCTTTATAGTATTTTCCATTTTATTTAACGCGCCAGTTCCAGTCTATGGCCTGATGCCGTCTTCCATCGAAGAGATAGAAGAGGACTTGACGCCAGGAGAGATAGAGCAGTCTATAGAAGAGGTAAAAAAGTTAAAGCAAGAGATAATGGAACACGTTACACCTCTAAGAGAAGAAAGAGAAAGAAGTCTCCACCCATTTGTTCAAAAAAAAGAATCCGAGAATTACGATACCTTTCCTTCTGAGGTGGAAGACAGGCGAGTTCGTTATGTAGGCCCACCACAGATCGAGAAAGAGATTCCACAGCAGCCTGTTAGCAGCCAGAAGACTGCTTCAAAGACCATGCTGAATCTTATCTTTTTTTCTATAATAGCGCTGGGTTTCCTGGCATCCCACCTTTTCATTCGCCCCAAACCTTGATGTATTTTATGAAAATTTATGCACAGATGAACACAGATTAAAAGATACAGATGATCACAGATAAAGTTATCTGCGATCATCTGTGTATTAGTGAGCGAAGCGAGCCAATAAAAGGATTTTGCTTGCATTACTTAAATCTTGCTGTTAATATTTTATAAAGATGACAAAGTCTAAACTACCTAAAAAGACCCCTGATGGACAAGCTGAGAATAGGCGCTATATCAGGCTGAGCGCTGTGTTTCCTGTTGAGTTTCAATTTTTGGACCCGCAGACAGGAGGGTCTATCAGCGGAATAAAGCAGGGTTTTACCAGAGATATTGGAAAGGGCGGTATCTGCTTAGAGGTGAATACCGCAGAGGAGGACTTTGAGAAGATCCTGGAGAAAAAGAGCGCGAGATTGGATTTGCGGCTGCATGCCCCACTTAGCCGCAAAGACACAAAGGCCGTAGCTGGCATAGCCTGGTATAAGAAGATAAAATCAGGGTATCCCAATAAATATCTCATAGGCCTTTCATTCCTGCAGATAGATCCAAAAGAGCAAAGTAGGATTTATTTCCACGCCAGAAGACTGCTATTGACACCCAGGATCGTTACAGTATTTATGTTGAGTCTGGTTCTTGCTCTCGGCTATTTTTATTTATCAGATCTCAAGCTGAAAAGTGAGAATAAAAATCTAGTTAAACAGCTCGTCCAGATTTCCGGAAAAAAATCCAGGCTAGAAAAGAACATTCTGGATTTTGACAGTGAGCGCAAAGAAATAGAAGAGGCGCTGTCAGAGAATGAGGAAGAGATTTTGAAATATCAGGATCAGCTCAAGGAATTAAAAAGGCTGAGCATAGAGCTCAAGGAAAAGGATGAGCTTCTCGAATATTTTCAGCAGGATAGGGGCCAGACAAAGAAAAAACTCAAGAAGGCGCTTTCTGAAAAGGCAAGGCTTTCTGAAAAGGTAACTGGCCTATCAAAGGAGACGGATTATTTTAAGACAAGGATCGCAAAACTTGGAAAAGAAAGGGTTTCAGCGGAGGAGAACCTGAAGAATATTATTCTTTCATTTGAGTCAATAGAGGAGAAAAGTATATCCAATATGTATAAATGGATCAAGAATCATCAGAGTAAACAAACGGGCCTTCTAGCGAGTTATGAGGGAGATAATGATCTTAAGGACTGGGCCTTTACCTATGATCAATCCCTTGCGTGCCAGTGTTTTATTTTAATGGGGGATCAGGATGAGGCTCAAGGCGTCCTGGATTTTTACAAGGATAGAGCCGAAAAAACCAGCGGCGCCTTTGCAAATGCCTATGATGCGCAAACAGGAGCAGTTGTAGAGTATAATGTCCATGCGGGACCGAATATCTGGCTGGGCATTACAATACTTCAGTATGCCAGGGAGTTCAAAGACGAACAGTACCTTATAATGGCAGAAGAGATAGCCGAGTGGCTGATTGTTTTACAGAAAGAGGATAGAGAGTTTGGCATAAGAGGAGGGCCGAAGTTCAACTGGTTTAGCACAGAACACAATCTGGACGCGTATGCATTTTTCGGCATGCTTTATAAAATAACAAAAGGACAAAAATATTCAGAAGCGCAGCAGAGGACATTTGAATGGCTCAAGAAAAATGCCTATAATAGGTCAGAGGGAAGATTGAATCGGGGTAAAGGCGATGCCACTATTGCCACAGATACATTTGCATGGGCTATTGCGGCGATAGGGCCAGAGCTTTTGAATGCTTCAGGCATGGATCCCAATCAGATCATAGATTTTGCAGAGACGAATTGCCTTGTTACCATCTATTATGACAGGCCGGATGGCGAACGTCTTCAGGTCACTGGTTTTGATTTTGGAAAATACTTGCATCTGCCAAGGGGCGGGATTATATCTACAGAATGGACAGGGCAGATGGTGGTAACGTTGAAGATAATGGCAGATTATTATAAAGACAAGAGTAAGTTTTTAGAAGAGGAGTATTATAAAAGGAAGGCAGAGTTTTATCTTTCCGAATTAGAAAAGATGGTAATTATAAGCCCTTCTAAAGTAGGCCGAGGCGAGGGTTGCCTGCCTTATGCCAGCCATGATAAGGTTGATACAGGCCATGGCTGGAGGGCCCCTCACGGCTCACGAACTGGTTCAACCGCTGGCACCGCATATACAATATTTGCCAAGCACGGCTATAACCCGCTCATGTTGAAATAGTTACCCCTCACCCTAACCCTCTCCCCACTGTAGGGGACACTTAAGTGTCCCCTACAGTGGGGAGAGGGAAAAAATTATGAAAAATAAGAAAATAATAGGTCTAATAGTTTTTATAGTCCTTGCCTTTTCAATATCCAGATTAGGCGTTATAGCATCAGACTATAAAAAAGGGATATATGTCTCTCACGTAGTCGATGGCGATACTGTCCAGCTTTCTAATGGCGAGAAGGTAAGGTATATAGGCATAGATACACCTGAGACGCGCGAGAAAAAAGGTTCTGTCTGGAACTATAACCCAATGCCTTATGCTGAAGAGGCAAAGGCATTCAATCAAACTCTTGTAGGAAACAAGAGAGTAACGCTGGAGTTTGATGTCCAAAGAAGAGATAAGTATGATCGGTTGCTTGCCTATGTCTACATCGAGGATAAAATGGTAAATCTTGAAATGGTCAGACAGGGGTATGCGATGATATATACCTTTCCGCCGAACGTAAAATACGTTGAGGCATTTTTAAAGGCGCAGCAAGAGGCAAGAGAGGGCCAGAGAGGGCTGTGGAAAGGCCTGGAGCAAAATATCATCCCTGCATCTTTAGCCAAGGAAAATTTAGGTAAAGTAAGGATGGTAGAGGCAGATGTTACCAGCACCTATCTTTCAGAGAAAGTATTGATATTAAACTGCAGGGATAATTTTAAGGTAGCGATATTCAGGAATAATCTGGAATATTTTCCAAAGGAAGCAATGCGTTCGCCAGATGGTTATTTCAGGCACAGGACCATCAGGGTGTATGGCGTGATCAAGGAATACAAGGGCGCCTGTGAGATAATACTCCACGACTCCTCCCAGATAGAGGTATTGTAAAGGACCTGCCTTGAATTCCCTTCTTTTATAAGGTATACTTGTATTAGAGAAGAGAAAAGGCAAACTAATCGAAAGATTGGGACGCAAAGCCACAGGCCTAAATCCGCATCTTAGGATATGGCGGCTGGGTTGCCGAAGAAAAAATAATATAGCGTACCCATTCTTTCGATTTTTGCTGTGAATGGCAAAGAAAAGGGTGCGCTTTATGTTTTTAAGAAAGACAAACGCTAAGAGCCTCATATTTATAATCACCATTCTTGTAATAGCCCTATTTTTAGAGACAGGAATCTGCTTTGCCGAGGAAGTCTCTATTAAAGGTGCTATGAAGATACACAGGATGGGCGGCTATGCTATATTGATAAATTATGAGACCCGCGCTAAGTGGACAGATAATCTTTTGTTCAAAGTACATTGTAAATTCCAAAAAGGTGAGTTTACGTTCGTAAGTAGTTCCTTAAATAACATTCAGCGTGGCTGGCATAAGATTCAGATCGCCATAGCAGATGTAATAAAGAAGAGATATGGTTCTTTGCGGGAATACAAGGTGGATCTTTATAAAGACGACATCCTCATTGCTACAAAGTCGTGTTACTAAAATCTTGACCCGCCAAAAAGCGTGGCGAGGTCTGAGCAAAGTTTGCCTAAAGGGGCAGACTTTGCTTGACTATTGCCTGCCTGCAAAGTATAATTCTAAAAAGAAGATGCGTAAGGTGATTCGTATATCAATACTGGTGACATTGTTCTTATCCTTTACATACCCTTCTTTTGCAAAATCTTCTTTTATAGAAAGCTTATCAAAGATACGGACGGCAAAGGGGTATGTATTCAAGGTCAATTACCAGACAAAAGAGAAATGGACAGACGGCTTAGTATTCAAGCTTTTTTGTGTATTCAGTAAAGGCGCTGAACTTTCTTTTACAAGCGCGGGACATAGTAATGTAAAAAATGGCTGGCACAAGACAGAGATACGCGTACCAATGGTGTACAGGGAGAGATACGGTTATATCAAGGATTATCGCATAGAGTTATATCACAGGGGCATACTGCTTTCATTAAAGAGTATGTGAGAGAGGGCATAATAAAACGCGAATATACGCAAATCTAACGCGAATATTCGCGAACGCTAAACTTGAATTCGCGTTTATTTGCGTTGCATTCGCGATAATTCGCGTTGCCGAACGAAGTGAGGTTAATTTATGGCGCGCCTAAAGAGAAAAAGATACATTATAAATAAGAGATTGCAGGTAGGTATTTTTTTAAAGTGGACGATTTTACCTATTATTTTGTTTTTTGCGACCCTTTATTATTTTAAGTCGTCTTCTTTTGTTTTGGTGTTCGGAGTCATTGTTATTGCATTGGTTTCATGGCGCGTCATGGTATTGTCGCACAGGCTGGCAGGCCCTATTTATAGACTGGAGAAGGATCTCCAGGATATTGCAAAAGGCAATTTTTCAATGAGGATAAACTTTCGCAAGAAAGATGAATTGAAATCCATTGCTGAAGGGATCAATAAGATCCTTGATGAGATGGAAAAAAGATTGGAGAAGAAATGACGAGAAAAAAGAGGCGAGCAAAACAAAAGAAGAAACGTAAAGGTAAGCGGCATGCAAAAGGGAATTAGGCTCCGTCCCTGTCGGTGTAAGCGAATAGGGGTGCTCACAGCTGGCGGCGATTGCCCTGGCTTGAATGCAGCCATACGCGCAGTTACAAAGACAGCCATCCTAAATTATGGCATGGAAGTTATTGGCATAAAGGATGGCTATCTAGGCCTCATTGAGAACAGGTATAGCCTTCTTTCCTATAGCGATGTCTCAGGCATACTGACTGAAGGCGGCACATTTCTCGGCTCATCCAATAAGGCAAATCCTTTCAGGCACCCATCCCCATCAGGAAAATTCAGAGACATCTCTAATGCTGTCTTAAGGAATATTAAATTAATGGGCCTGGATGCCTTGGTGTGTATAGGCGGGGATGGCACATTAAACATCGCATATAAACTTTATAAAAAAGGACTTAAGTTAGTCGGAGTCCCAAAGACCATAGATAATGACTTGTCTGCGACTGATGTAACGATCGGCTTTGATTCTGCTGTTATAACAGCGACTGAGGCCATAGATAAACTTCACACAACTGCCCAGTCGCATCACAGGGTAATGGTGATC
>JAHIRR010000136.1 GCA_018818505.1 Candidatus Omnitrophota bacterium
AAACCTGCGCTTCAAGGATGTTCGGTTATTGATTATTGGTAATTGCCCGCTGCTTTGCAGCGAGGTCTCGCCGAAGGCGGAGAATTTGTTTGTATCTTGTAACTTGGTTATTGGTTATTTCGTTTATTTACTATGCAAGGGAGGTCCTTATGTTTGGTATAGGCATGCCTGAATTGATTTTGATCCTTATAATATGTCTGCTTGTGTTCGGCGCGGCAAAGCTCCCAGAGGTCGCCAGAAATCTGGGCAAGGGCATCAAGGCATTCAAAAAAGAGATGAAAGACCCTGAGAAGTAACTTGACAGGGCAGGTGTTTTTAGATAGAATACAGGCTAAAACTTACAGTATAGGAAAGTATTTTTATACTTTCCTATACTGTACTGGGGGAGCTCGAGGGGGTGCAGGCACACCCTCGAGGGGTAACAGTGTAGAGATGTGACGAAAAGGAACATCTCGCGAAGCGTCATAGGGGCGAAGCCCCTATGAAAAGTTCCGAGGAACGAAGTGACGAGGTAACTTGGAAAAGAGGTGAGGATAAATGTCGAGAATAGAGGTAGGACACGGCGAACCTTTGGAAAGGGCGCTTAGGCGCTTCAAGAAGAAGATAGAGCGCGATGGTGTTCTAAAACAGCTAAAGGCGCGCAAGCATTACGAAAAACCAAGCGAGATAAAGAGGAAAAAACTAAGGGCAGCCAAAACATCATCCAGACCAAGATAGGCCCTGTTACATAATAGCTATAATGAGGGGCAAGGGAAGGCTCATGCGACACTCATCAAATATTTGTAGCAGGGTAAACATCGCCAAAATACTCACCTTGGCATTTTTTATTTTTAGCGCGTCCCGCGTATGCGCTCAGGACGCCAAGACCCTTGAGAACGGACTAAGGGTCATCATTAAAGAAGACCACAGAAACCCTATTGTGGTCTTTTCTGTTTTTATAGATGTTGGCTCAGCGTGGGAAGTGGAATATCTGGGCAGCGGCATAAGTCACCTGACAGAGCATATGCTCTTCAAGGGCACTGCCAAATACCCCACAGGCACCATAGAGAATATATTACATCAATATGGGGGGAGTATAGATGGCTTTACATCCTATGACTATACAGGCTACAGGGTAACCATTCTTAATGAACATAAAGATATTGCCCTGGACATACTAAAAGAGATGCTGACTGCGCCTGCGTTTGATAAGAAGGAATTAAAAAAAGAGATGGCTGTTATAGAAAGGGAGATGGATCTTGGCAAGGATGATCCTGGCCGTCGAGTCTCCAGGCTGACCTTTTCCAACGCGTACATCGCTCATCCTTATAAGATACCTGTCATTGGTTACAAGGAGAATTTTAAAAGATTAGGAAGGGACGACCTTATTGACTTTTTCAACACTAACTACACGCCTGAGAACATCGTGATAGCAGTTGTCGGTGACATTGAAAAAGAAGATACCTTGAAGAAGATAGAGCATCTTTTTGGAGGCATCCCAAGAGCAAAGAATAAATCCATCGTCCTTCCTGAAGAGCCTCGGCAAATAGCGCAGAATATCTCAGAAGAGGCGCTTGATATTGATGGAGCGTATCTAAATATCGCGTTTCACTCTACTTCACTTCTCGATAGAGACCTGCACGCCATGGATCTTTTATCTTTTATTCTCGGAGATGGCGAGGGCTCGATGTTGAACGAGGAATTAAGGATAAAACAGTCGCTGGTGCTTGCCATCACCGCATATAATTACACGCCAAAAGATCCAGGCCTTTTTGTTGTATCAAGCGTACTGAAAGAAGAGTCAATAAAAAATGCCATGGACGAGATACTAAAGGTCATAGACGATGTAAAAGAAAATGGCGTGAGCGATGAGGACCTTTTAAAGGCAAAGAATAATTTTCTCGCAGGATACATCTACCAAAAAGAGACGATAGAATCCCAGGCAGATGATTTTGCCACAGCAGAGCTCTTGACTGGGAACCCTGAGTTCTTTGAATTCTATGTAGAGCGCATCAAGGCAATAACTCGGGAAGAGATACAGCAGGCAGCCAAAAGATATCTGGCCAAGGACAATATGACTATAGCTATAGTAAGTGGGTCTGGAAACGCGCTCGCGCCTGGATCCGAAGATAGCCTGCAGAAAGAAGAGAGACAGATAAAGAAAATAACCCTTGAAAATAAATTACCTGTTTTGATCTCTGAAGATCACACGCTACCCATAGTAGCTATTTCCCTGCTTTTTAAGGCTGGCGTGAGGATCGAGACAAAAGAGAATAATGGCATTTCAGGGCTTACGAGCACCATGTTTATAGACGGGACTATATCTATGCCGCGAGAGGAAATAGTAAAATTTTATGAGTCAAGGGGCATGGCTGTCAGCGCGTATTCTGGCAATAACAGCGTAGGTATCCTGATAAAATGCCTGAAAGAACATGTTGAAGATGCCCTGAGCCTTGCTTCAGAATTATGCATGAGTCCTTCTTTTCCGGAAAATGAGTTAAAAAGAGAAAAGGCCGAGCTCATTTCCGCAATAGAAATGCAGGACAATCAAGTCTTTAACCATGGCCACAGATTATTAAAGAAGCTTCTTTTTAAGACGCATCCTTATGGTTTCCAGGCCACAGGTACTATTGATAGCGTGGCCAGGTTAGAGAGGCAAGACCTCGCAGATCTTCACAAGAGGATCGCTTCCGCGGATAACATGGTCCTCGGGGTATCGGGTGATTGCAATGCCAACGAGATAGAAGACCTGGTAAAAAAATATTTTTCAGCTATCCCGTCAGGGACCAACAATATCCTTTCTCCTGAAAAAGAGGCGTTGATAAAAAGAAAAAGGACTCAGCTTGTCGAGACAGACAAGGAACAATCCCTTGTGCTTATAGGTTTCCACGGCGTGGATATTTATAATAAAGATAGATACGCCCTTGAGATCATGGTGAACATGTTTTCCGGCCAGTCAGGTATTTTCTTTAAAAGCATCAGGGGAAAACAAGGCCTTTCCTATTCGACTGGCGCGTTTCATGCCCCGGGCATAGACCCAGGGTACATAGTTTTATACACCCTTACCTCAAAGCAAAATATTGATAAGGTCAAGGAGATCATGTTAAAGGAAACAGCCCTGTTTGTAAAAAAAGGCGCGGCTGAAGAGGATATCCAGAAGTCCAAGAATTACCTGAAGGCAATGCGCCAGATAGAAATGCAGACTAACGCGAGTTTTATCTTCGGGGTTTCCCTGGATGAACTTTACGGGTTGGGTTACGATAATTACAAAAACTACAACAAAATCATAGACAGCGTTACAAAAGAGGACATTAAAAGAGCGGCAAAAAGATTTTTGGCCCTGGATAGGTGCGCCATCTTAATATTGGAGGGAAAGTGACGCGAAAACCTGTTGTAGCCGGACAGTTCTATCCGCAGACAGCATCTGCTCTCAATAAGATGCTTTCCGGGATGATAGATCCTGATGCGGAAAAACAGGAAATAAAAGGCGCTATCCTGCCTCACGCAGGTTATATCTATTCTGGCTATGTAGCAGGGGCTGTAATGTCAAAGGTAGAGCTAAAAAAGACAGCCGTAATATTAGGCACAAACCATACTGGATCAGGAAAGCCATTTGCTATCATGACCAGGGGCACATGGGAAACTCCCCTGGGAGAGGCAAAGATAGATACTGAGATCGCAGAGTCTATATTAAAGGGGAGCACGCTTCTAAAAGAGGATAGCGCCTCGCATCTAAATGAGCATTCCATAGAGGTAGAGGTGCCTTTTTTGCAATACCTGAAAAAGGATATAAAGATAGTGCCTATAACCATCTCACAAGGAGACATAACACAATATCAGAGACTAGGAAAAGAAATAGCGGAAGGCTTTAAAAAAGTAGGAAGATCCGCTATTTTTATAGCGAGCACGGATTTTACGCACTATGAATCAAGAGACAGCGCGGAGGAAAAAGACAGGCTCGCCATAAATGCCATACTGGCGCTCGACGAAGAAAGGCTGTTCCATGTCGTAAAAGAGCTCAACATATCGATGTGCGGGGTCGCGCCGACATGCACGCTTATAAGTGTATGTAAAAATCTAGGGGCTGAAAAGGCTGGGCTCGTGAAGTATCAGACAAGCGGGGATATCTCTGGCGATTACACATCTGTTGTGGGCTACGGGGGGCTGCTATTGTGGTAATTAAAAATAAGCTATCGTTTTTCATCAGATTTTTTATAAGCTTCGGACTTTTGGCAGGGCTGTTATGGATGATGCGGGGCGATATAGGCAATGTTTTAGACATCATAAAAAAATCAAACAAGATATTTTTAATTCTGGCGCTATGTGTCAGCATGCCTCTTTCACCGATTCTGGCCTACAGGCTTAAAATATTGATGAAAGGCCAAAAGATATTCTTGTCCATGAAAGACCTTCTCTACTTGACGTACATAGGGTACTTTTTTAATAATTTCCTGCCAACAGCTGTAGGCGGAGATATAGTAAAGGCATATTATGCCTCTAAGAAGACGCATAATAAAATCGGTTCATATGCGGCAGTGCTGGCTGACAGGCTGCTCGGGGTCGTCGCGCTATTATTCATCACATTGACAGGCATTATTTTTATGGGAGATAAATTTAAAAATGATAAGATCTTCTGGACGATCATTGGCGCCTCAGGCATAGCGATAGTAGTGACTGGCATTTTATTGAATAAAAAAGCTGGGACAAATAACGCTGGGTCCGCAAAGCCAGGCATAATGGCTAAGATAGTGGCAAATATCTCAAAAGTACGCGACGCCATCAGTCTCTACAGAAATTCGCCAAAGATCCTGACAAAAGCGCTTCTGATATCATTTCTGGGCCAGGCAGGCGCTATAGTGAGTATCTATTTTTTTGTGTTGTTTTTAGGTGGCTATGTCCCTCTTGTTAAGCTGTTTCTCATCGTACCTCTTGTCTGGGCCATTAGCATGCTGCCTTCTTTGAACGGATTAGGTGTCAGGGAAGGGGCCTTTGTCTATTTTTTAAAAGGAGATATTGGCACAGATGCTGCCTTTGCCGTGTCTATTCTATGGCTGGGTGTGATCATCGTATATAGCATCATCGGCGGTTTATTGAATCTATTTTTCCCAGTAGAGATAAAAGAAACCACAGAAAAATAAACCACAGAGAACACAGAGAAAAACTATAATTTATTGTATGGAATTTCAAAGATCTCACATTTTCCCTCTCCCCAGCGGGGAGAGGGTTAGCCCAGCCCTTTTGGCAAAAGAGTTTCGCATAAGTAAAGAGAAACGCTTCAGCCAAAAGAGCTGGGTTAGGG
>JAHIRR010000137.1 GCA_018818505.1 Candidatus Omnitrophota bacterium
AGAACCAGTCAACTACGCTGAAGTCTCGCTCACCCTCTCCAATCAGGATCGCACGCTTCCGATAGAATACGATGAGGTTACTGTTGCGCGCCGGCTCTACCGCTCAGGCGAGAGCGAATATCTGATCAACAAGACTACTGTGAGACTCAAAGACGTGAGTGAGCTTTTCATGGGCACTGGCATTGGCACAAGTGCCTACTCGCTTATTGAACAGGGGCGAATAGACCAGATCTTAAGCTCGAGGCCGGAGGACAGGCGTGAGGTCTTTGAAGAAGCAAGCGGCATCACAAAATATAAATCAAAGAAAAAAGAAGCTATGCGGCGGCTCGACGGCACAGAGCAGAATCTCGTGAGGATCAATGATATTATCACAGAGGTCAAGCGCCAGATAAATTCCATAGAGAGGCAGGCCAAAAAGGCAGAACGCTATAAGGAAAGATACGAAGAACTAAAGGCCCTGGAATTGAAATTGACAAGGATAGAGCTGGAGTTATTGAACCAAAAAATAAAAGAATCCAACACGGATCTAGAAGGCCTTAAGACAAGAGAAGCAGAACTAAATTCAGAATTACAGAAAATGACAGGTGAGATCTTGGAATTAAACACCCATCGCTCTGAGATCGAATCAAAGAGAATGGATTTTAAATCCACTATCATAGAGACTGATTCTGAAGTGTCGAAGTCAAAAGATAAGCTTTCCATGAACAGGGAAAGGATAGAGGAGCTGAAAAAGAGGCGCGTTGATCTTGCGAGCGAGATAGAGAAGGGCGCTGATAACATAAAATTCCAGCGAAAAGAGGTAGAGGCCCTGAGGGAAAAGGTCTCGGTGTTAGAGACTGAAGACACAGAGCGTGCCACTGCCCTTTCAGTCAAGGAAAAGAGGCTTGGTGAGATCTCGAAGACTATTTCTGAAAACGAGACAGCCATTTCCACCTCCAAGGCAAATCTGATAGACCTTGCCTCAAAGGAGTCTAAGTTAAGGAATCAATCCGCGAAGATCTCCACTACGCTTTCAGCAGATGACGCGAGGCTCAAGAGACTCACAATAGAAAAAGATACTATCTTGGAAGAAAAAAATAATCTGGATGTAAAGCTGAGTGATGTGCTAAAAGAGGTCGAGCAGGTAGAAACGGAAGTCCTGTCTTTGAAAGACGAAAAGGAAAGTATTTCTCAAAAAGTATCCGCTCTGGCTGGCCGCCTGGAAAGCCTGATAAGTCAATCCACCCAGATCCATCAATCCTTAGCCACTAATAAATCCAGGCTTGATATCCTGAATGAGGCAAAGGCAAAATACGAGGGTTTTTCGTCAGGCGTAAAGGCCATAATGGGCAAAGGCGCCTTTAAGAAAAAACCAGTGGAAGGCGTGCAAGACGCCCTTGCGAACCTGTTTAGCGTAGAAAAGGGATATGAGATAGCCATGGAGTCAGCGCTTGGAGAGAACATAGAGTCTATCCTCGTTGATGATCTTGAATCCGCAGAAAGGGCAATAGAATTTCTAAAAGAGAATTCACTCGGCAAGGCATTGTTTGTGCACCCGGATTTTTTCCAGACGACTCAAAATGAAACCTCTATCAGCGACAGCCGCGTACTGGGAAGGGCAATAGATTTTGCGCGCATAAATAAGAAGTGCAGAAATGTCCTGGAATGCCTTTTGAAAGACACCTTTATTGTAAAAGACTTGAAAGACGCGGCTGCCATATTAAAGGAAAATCCAGACCTGAAAGAACCCACATTTGTTACGCTGCTTGGCGAAAAGATCGGCAAGGGATTTGTCTCAGGGGGAGACATCAGAGATGCAGGCCTTACGCTTATAAATAGAGAAGAGAACATAAAAGAGCTTTTTGAGGCAATAGCTGCGTCAGAGGCCAGGTTTCAGAAGATAGAAGAGGAAAAATTAACCAGCGAACAAGAAAAAGAAGAGTTAGAAAAGAGATCAGAAGCCGTTACCTCGAGCCTTAATGAAAAAGAGATCCTGCTTGCCAATGCCAGGACCAGGCGCAGCAATATAGAGGAAAACAAAAAAGGAGTGACAGATGAGATCTCGCTTGTCTGTCTTGAAGTGGACGAGGTGACTTCCGAGGTGGAAAGGCTGAAAGAAGAAGAGATCGGCGTTGCAAAGGCCCTGAAACAGTTAGAAAGTGATACGCACCTGAACCAGGAGAGGATCAAGAGAAGTGAGATCCTTATAAGTGACTACACGAAGGAAAAAGAACAGTTTATCATAGAGGTGGCAGAGCAGAGGACTGAATTAGGTTCGCTCGAGAGCAAAAAAGAAGGCTTATCGAATACATTGAATATCCTGGAGGCCTCTTTAAAGGATATAGAGAATAGCCGCCAGGCCCGTAAGACAGAAATAGAGGATTCTATTAAAAAGGCAGAGGAATTGAGTGATGAGATCCTGACCCTTGAAAAAAATATAGAGTCTTTATCTGAAAAAAGTGGCGAGAAAGGCGCGGAGCTGGAGGGCGTAGAGAGCGCTTATTCAGGGATAATGCAAAAAATAAAAGAGCAGGAAGTCATCTTTAAACAATCAGAAAAAGAGATAAATAACCTTCGTTCAAGCGTGCATGAGATAGACCTTAAAAGGGCTGAGACAAATTATGGACTCGAGAATCTAACTCAGCGAATAAAGGATGTGTATAAGCTAGACCTGAATGAGGTCGAGATAATCGAGAACTGGCAGGATATAGAAAGAGACGCGCTTCGTTCTGAGGTCGAGGAAAAGCGCGAAAAGCTGGACTCTATGGGTACAGTGAATCTGGTGGCCATTGAAGAACATACAGAGCTCCAGGATAGATTTGCGTTTTTAACACACCAGCGTGATGATCTACTAAAGGCAAAGGATTCGCTTCTTAAGGCCATAGCCAAGATAAACAAGACCACAAAAGATCTCTTTATGGAGACATTCAAGAGCATACAGGTCGAGTTCAGGAATTTCTTTAAGATGCTGTTTGGTGGCGGCGATGGTGAACTCATGCTTCTGGATGAAAATAATGTACTTGAGTCCGGCATCGAGATAGTAGCAAGGCCTCCAGGAAAAAGGCTCCAGAATGTGTCGTTACTTTCAGGAGGCGAAAAGGCCCTTACCGCGATCTCGCTCATCTTTGCCATATTCAAGGTAAAACCCAGCCCGTTCTGCGTGCTGGACGAGATAGACGCGCCCCTTGACGAGTCAAACGTTGACAGATTTTCAAGAAGCCTTGATATGTTTACAAACACCTCGCAATTCATCGTAATAACCCACAACAAAAAGACCATTGATAAGGCCGACGTGATGTATGGCATTACCATGCAGCAGTCAGGTATCTCAAAGGTCGTCTCGGTTAAATTCTCGGATTCGAAGAGGCAGGAAGAAGTAACGAAACAATAAACCCCAATTTCAAAATCCCAAACATGTTTTGGATTTTACTACGTGCACACCCTATTCTTGCCAGTTCTCTTTGCCTCGTAGAGTGCCTTGTCGGCTTTTGAGATAAGGACTTCCTTTTCCTCGCCATCCTCTGGGAAGGATGCAGTGCCTATGCTGATGGTTATGCCTTTCAGGTTCTTGCTTTCCTCGACAGTTTTCCTCAGGCGTTCAGCCAAGACAAGCGCTTCTTGTTTATTTGTACCAGGAAGGAGCATTACAAATTCTTCGCCTCCATAGCGGGCAACGATATCTATTCTTTTTGAGGTCTTTTTGAACATATCAGAGATGTTTATGAGTATGGCGTCTCCAGCCTGGTGCCCGTGCGCGTCATTAAATTTTTTAAAATCGTCTACATCGATCATAAGAAGGCTGAATGATTGTTTTCTCGACGAGGAATACTTGATCTCCTCCCCCAGTAGATATTGAAAGTAACCGTGGTTCCACAGCCTTGTCAGTGAATCAGAATTAGACAGGACAAGCGCCCTTTCGTAGAGCCTGGAGTTTTGTATTGCAAGGCCTGCCTGGTTGGCAAATGTCGTAAGCATGCGCACATCGTTGCTGGTTATAGGTTTTTTATTAAAGAAATTATCTGTAACTATAACACCTATTACCTTATCCCTGGCCCTCAGAGGCACTGTTACAAATTCTTCCAGGTTCAAGATCTTGGCATATTCTGATTTTACTTTTTTCTTTACCTCAAAGGGCTTACCTTGAATTGCAGTCAATGCTATGACGCCTGATTTTTCAGTTATAGGCACTTTTAAGGATTGCACAGTCTTATTTAACTGCGACTTTTTCAGGTGTTCGAACTGGCTGCGCGTCTCTATAAGCTCGTCTAATCCTAATTGATGCTTTTCTATATGCGTCCACACCTCACTTGCATCCTCTTGGCTGTCAGGGCCGATCCCCATTTTTCCCTCGAGCTGATTTTCTTTTTCATTCACCAGGAACAGCATGGCCCTGTTAAAACTCAGGCCCACATGAGAAGTCACAGCTGTGAGAATGATATAGAGGATCTCTTCGAGATTAAGGGTGGTGTGCATGGCATTGCCTATCTCATAGAGCTTCTCCAGTTCCGCCTGCGCCTTTTGATAAGCTTTCTTAAAATCCTTTTTCATAGTAAGGTAGTATAGCAGATAAGTGCGGCAGTTTCAATACTGTTTATCCAGAAAGTTATTGTCTTGGCATCTATATAGCAGTATAATATGATGATTATAAAAAAAGAGGTCCTGACTATTAAAAAGGAGCGAAGTTATGAAAGAAAATATAGAGATCAATGGACATCTTCTGGCGATTATTATAAAAGGTGACCACGCGCCTCAGAAAACAGAGTTTCTTACGCCAGACACATTTAAGCAGCAGGTAGGTTTTATTGTATATGATAAGGATAAGGAAATACAGCCGCATATCCATCATGAGATGCCGCGCAGTCTAAAGGGGACTTCAGAAGTCCTTATTTTAAAGAAGGGCAAGGTGCGTGTCGATTTTTATA
>JAHIRR010000138.1 GCA_018818505.1 Candidatus Omnitrophota bacterium
AGAGTTGTTATCTCAACCCAAATTCCTAATCTTTTCATTATCCTTATAGAATTAAGTACTGGCTCGAGATGAGCTTTACACATATCGCGATAAAAATCCTCTCTGAATGACTTGAGATCCACATTGGCTGCGTCCAAATAAGGCCTGATTGTCTTTAGCGCGTCTTCTGTCATGTAGCCATTTGTCACAAAAATATTAGAAAGCCCTGCCTCTTTGGCAAGCCTTGCAGTATCATAGGCATATTCAAAGAATATGGTCGGCTCTGTGTATGTATAAGAGATACTTTTGCACTTATTTTTCTTTGCGCATTCAATAATGTCTTCAGGCTTTAACTCAGGTCTCCGAACTCCGAACTCCGAACTCCGAACTTTCAGGGATGTCTGCGATATCTGCCAGTTCTGGCAAAAAGGGCATTTAAAATTACATCCTATGGTCGCGATTGAATAAGAAAACGTTCCTGGCAAAAAATGATAGATGGGTTTTTTTTCAATTGGATCAACGTGTGAGGCAATTACATCTGCATATACATGCGTATAAAGCGTGCCTTTTGCATTATTTCTTACACCGCATATACCAAACTTACCCTCTGCAATCGTACAGCGATGGCTACATAGACCGCAGCGCACCTTCCCATCACCCAACCTTTTATACAACATCGCCTCTCTTATCATATTTTATTTGCAGAAGGACAAAGTTTAGCTAATGGACACTGCGAACACAAAGGGCTTCTGGCATTACAAATTGCCCTGCCATGGTCAACCATCATATAATTAAAATCAAACCAGTCTTTTTTTGGCACGATCTTTAAAAGGTCTTGCTCTATCTTATTTGGATCACTTGCACTGCTCAATCCTAATCTTCCAGAAAGTCTTTTTACATGCGTGTCAACAGCTATGCCTTCTGCCTTTTTAAAGCCACCTGATAAAACTATATTTGCTGTCTTGCGCGCCACACCTGCTAAAGAAATAAGCCCGTCCATGCTATCCGGGACCTTTCCTTTAAAATCTTTCACTATTCTTTTCGAGGCAGCAATAATATTCTTTGCCTTATTCCTGTAAAAACCTGTTGAGTGGATCTCTTTCTCTAAAGTAGTCTGTCTTGCCTTTGCAAAACCCTGCACTGTCTTGTATTTTTTGAAAAGACCTGGCGTTATCTTATTGACTCTTTTGTCAGTACACTGGGCAGAGAGAATTGTGGCTATTAAGATCCGAAAGGATGTCTTGTGGTGCAGCGCAGTGTGACTTCGAGGATAACTCTTACGTAATATATTTATTATGTCTACTACTCTATCCTCACTGGACTTCATTATGTCTTTTTGATTCTCATGATCTTCTTCTTTCAAGCAGCGCACCCAAAAAATTAGCCCCCAGCAAGGCATAAAGCTCTACCTCTAATGAAACTCCAAACTCATAGAACGCGAAGATAAACGCAGCAACACCCATGCCGAATAGTATCTTTGACCTGCGTCTTACAGGCGTTGTCCTTGGCTCGATCATCATGACAAAGATAAAGAAATAATTAAGATATCCGAATATGTCTAAAAGAGACACATTATAAAGGAATGCCTGCGGGCCATATAGAAAAAGCGAGGTAATAAAGAAACTTACGATCAGGCTAAGCCTTTTTATCCTTGAGGCAAAATAAATACCTAGTGGAACAAGAATATACCATGAGTACGCTGTCTTCCACTCTGTATACGCCCCAAAAAGCAACACCACTATAAAGATCCCTAAGGCAGCAGGATTAAATATATGCGACTTGCGGAATCTAATAACATGTTTGGAGACTATTGCAAATATGCTGGCCAGGGCTAAAATCAACCAACTCTCCTGGCTCGATAAAACATACCCTATGATCAAACCAGTCACGATCGAGCTTTCAGTCACTGTAATCTTTTTATTCTTCAGATAATTGATCAATGTATCTGAAACCACTGAAAATAAAATAGCTATAAAAATTGCTAAAGGAAACAGAAAATCTTTTTCTATGAAAGCGAGATATGCGGCAAATAATCCTAAAAAAAGACTGAGCTGAACTTTTATCGATGGTAGTTTCATAATAGACGGTTCTCCTTTCTACTTAAGTCCGGATCTTATATGGCGTGGTGTTAGGTCAATAATTTCTTCTACCTGCATCTCTATCAAATATTCTGGCTTGGGTAAAAGTGCTTCTGGATGGCGAGGATGGCCTTTCTGGCCCTGGATATTTTTGAGAAGTCTCTGAGAAATCCTCTTTATAATCTTTTGTTCCCATTTTTTTACAGTATCAGAGCGCAGGGCCTTTTCCTTTACCATCTTTGCCACACCCTTTAAACAATACCCCATAAACTTATGCTCGTCAACAGCTGTTATGCTAATATGTGGATTCAACTTGAGATTTTCGTAGGTCCTTTCCTTATACACATCGAGTAGATACACCTTTCCCTCTTCCTCTATATCCACTATGCCTTTACAGGAATTATGCGGTCGGCCTTTTTCATCTATGGTTGTAACAATAGTATAAGGCTGTTTATGAAAAAAACTTACTATCCCGGAGTTTAATTTTTTCATGTTATTTCCTTATAAAATCAACGTATATTGCCAATGCCAGAGCCAATGCAGATGAGATGAATATAAAAAAGTAATTTATCTTATCCTTTTTCGAGCTTAATTTACAAACTATAGTTCCTAATACCTCTTGATCGTGTTCTGAAAGTTCTTTCTTATTGAGCAACTTATCCTTTAACCCTGTATTATCTAATTCTCTCTGTAAAATCTGATCATACCTGAATTTATAGACAAAAAATATAAAAAATCCAACTACACCTATATACCACAGTGATTTGGCAAAAACCGGGTTAGTACCTAAAACCAGAGGCATTGCCCTCAAAGATATCACAGCAATAAGCGCAATAAAGAAAAGTACCCATGACACTGCAGACTCTTTACATGTCTTTAGCTTAAAACAATCATAACATACAAATTTCTTGTCCTTCATGGTGTATATATGATACTACTGTGGGCTTATTGAGTCAAGATAAGGTCTTTTACAATTTCCCTTATGACCGTCCAAACCCTATCGGGCCTTTTGGTTTTGGCGGAGGATCAGGTGGTGGTGGCATAAGAGATTTCATAATCTCAAATATGGCTATTACATATTTATCCTGTTTATCCATGCGTTTTTCAAGTTCTTCCAGCTTTTCCGCCAGTTCTTTATGCGTAGCAAGGATATGCTTCAGCCTTACAAAGGCCCGCATAATAGCAATATTTACCTGTATTGCGCGTTTACTTCGCAATACACTGGACAACATTGCCACTCCTTGTTCAGTAAAAGCATATGGTAACTTGCGCATCCCACCCCAACTTGAAGTCACAATTTGTGACTTCAAGTTCATAACCTCTTGCCTTGTAAGGAGAAAAGTAAAATCGCTAGGGAACCTTTCGATGTTACGCTTTACTGCCTGAATCAATGCTTTCGGCTCAACTCCATACAATTCAGCCAAATACATGCTTAACATAACCTTTTGCCCGCGAATTACAAATATTCTGCGCTCAATCACCTCCTGCGGAATAAGCTCTCTCATTGCTGCCTCCTTTCTGTTCTAGGTAATCACAGGTTATGACCACCTACTATATAAGACACATCTGGAGGGCAATTTTCTTTCAAGAAAAATTACTTTTTTGTAATTTTTCGCAGTCTCGCCGAAGCCAAGTACGAAAGTTGCTTGGCGTAGGCGGACAAAAATCTTTCAATTATTTTAGGAAATTTAAAAATCGGAAGGGATTTTAAGTGATAGGGGTACCTAAATAGAACGCCCCACCTACTCTTACTTTGCTATGGACATATTTAGATGATATTTACAAGCAGTTCTCTGTTTCGCCTAGGGAGATTTTTTCGCCTATGTCGACATCCGTCTTAGTTGTTAAAGATAATCCTTCTTTGTTCAATCCTTCAATTATTTCTTGAACTCGCCCTATATCATTTTCTTGCATCCATACCAACTCTTCCTTTATAAAAGCAACTATTTTTTCATCAAAGGAAGAGCGTTTATAGCTTTCATCTATCTCTTCTGGCCAAAAAGGGATAAACCCAGCCCTCATTGAGAAAAATTCTTGTTCCTTATCGTGCTTTTTAGATTTCAAAAATATAACAGTAGAATTTGCATATTGAACAATAAATACTGTTTTTAATGAAATTATTGCCATATCTATATTTTTTCTTAACATATAATACCTTGCCAAACCAGCAAATTCCCATGCCCCAATTTTAATTTTGTCAGATTGTTTGATATAACCCACTATTTGACTATTAGTCAATTCTCCTGTTAATGCGTGTTCATCTTCTTGTCCGAAAGCGCCAGCATATTTTGCCCCCATTCTTTCCTTAAGCCATTTTAATGCGTTGCAATTAATTATGTAAATAGCTTCCTCTATAGGTATATTATTTTCTTCTGACAACTTTGAAGCTGCAGTGTTAACTATGCGCCTTAGAAAGTCTCCTAATGCCTCATGTTCGCTCTGATAATTAAAGTTAAATAACTCTGGGTGTTGTTTCAAAAAAGCTATGCCGCGTTTTTCTGGACTTTTTAAAAAAGTATATAGTTCACGAAAAGTCTTGGGCGTAAAATTTTTCATCCATTCGGCTTTATTAAAATCGTACAGCACTTCTTTTGCCTCAGCGCTTAATGCTTTCTCTCCTTTCTTTTTAACAGCTATTAAATGTTTAATATCATTTTTATGTTGCTGCAAAAATACTTTTCTTCTACTAATCTTAGCTGGTAAGCTTATAGTAAATGTAGCACCTTTTCCTGGTTTTGATTTAACGGTAATTACCCCGTCATTATGCCCTACTGCATCTCTTACTATCGTAAGGCCTAATCCTGTGCCATCTTCCTTTGTTGTAAATAAGCCTTTCCATATTTTATTCATATTGCTTTTCGGTATACCAATACCATTATCGGTTATACTAACAATAACATTAGCGTTTACTTTATCGTACGTAGTAGTTACTTTGACAATAGATTTATGCGGGTTTTTTAAATACTTCCACTTATGTGCCTCTTTTTCAATAGCATCTTTCGCATTAGTGCATAGATTGGTCCAGACAAAACAAATATCAGGATAAAAGCGCAAATCTGGAATTTCTTTATCCAAATCTAACATCAATCTAAAATGCTCTCCTTTAATATAAGGGCCAAAGATCACCTCAGTTATTTCTTGCAATGATTTATTTAAGTTATATTCGACTAAAACATCGGGCGTTAGCAGTGATTGCCTCATATCTTGCAATAACCCCATAAATGGCCTCATAGACGTTAAATATTCTTTCATATCTTTTATTTTTTCTTTAAAATCTCCTTCTTGTTTTTCTAAAAACGCTATAAAATCCTCTGCAATTTTCATAGCTTCTTGTGCCGAATCAATCGTAAGCTTAAAAACCTTTGATGATGTTTTCTGCCTATTCGTCAAATCAAAATTACTTATAATTATAGATGCTCTATTTATGTTTTTAATAACCTTGTCCATCTTTTCATATAATAAAACAGCCTCGTCATTAGTATGAAATTGTTCTTTTATAGTAAAACATATTTGGAACGGGGATTTGAAATGACCATATTCGTGAGCAAGCCGTTTCAAAACTTCTGTTTTTGAAATAAAATCGGATTCGTATATAAGGTCCATGGCAAGCTCTTTGTCAAAACTAACCAAAATAATAAGGGCATCAATGACGTCTCCAAGTACAAATATCAGCATAGGTATAGATTGAAATCCGTAATACTCGCAACAAGATTTTACAAATTCTAGATCCTCACGATTAATCTTGTTTGTATTTTCAAGCTTGGTTAAAATCTCAGGTAGTTTCTTTTCCATAATGCTTATCATAAGGACATCCAAATTCTTGCCAACAGGGGCTCTTAAACAAAAACTACCCCATGCATAGGGACAGTCTAAATATAATCCTATTATTAGCATAAATATCAAAGCTATATTAATTATTCTAGTTATCTTTTTCATATACTAATCCCTTTTAAAAGCCCTTTCTATTACAGGGCACAAAAAGACCATGTTTTCCAGTGGTCCTTTTCCATCTTATATTGGTTATATTATATCAAATTACAGCAAAAAGTCAACGTATTTTAGAAAATAGCATTTGCCAGCATGCCGAGGGCTATTACTTGGGGCACTGTGATTATTGGGAGCCATATTGCTACGCGCTTGCCTACATTGACCCATAAAAGGCCTATCTCTGTATAATCTGTTACTACGCCTGCCATTAAGAATACAAATGCATTTCCAAACGCGCCTGTCTGTCTGTATATCTCAAATGCTAATGGGGCTGTGCCTTCAGAGCATACTTCCATAATCGTCGCCACTATAAGAGTCACGATCAAGCCCATAAACGTAGGCCCCATATAATTCTGGAAAATATTATGCGGCATGTACGCGCCTACTAAGCTCGCAAGGCCAATACCTGCTAATATCCACCATAAGATCATATTGGAAAGTGATAGCGCGCCTTTATATATTCCTTTTATATCATTCATGGAAAACTTATATGATGAAGCTCTATTTCTTATATCATGCGCAACAGAAAATCCTTCTTTTGTCTCTACGCTATTTTTATTTGTCTCTATGAGGCCTTTTCTTTCCAGCACCTGAAAGATCAATCCTGTGGTTATTGCAATAATGATCGCGCATAAGATTATATAAAGCGCCTTTACGCCAAAAAATGCCATGAGCATTATTGTAAGCGGCAGATTTGCCCAGGGGCTTGCTAAAAGAAATGCCACGACCGCGGGATTTGACGCGCCTTTTTTGTGTAACTGTATGGAAAGAGCGAGTATGCCGTGGCTACAGGCGCTCATGAAAAATCCAAGTATCACTGAATAGAATATCGTCCTCTTCCTTGGGCTTGCCAGTATATGCGATATATATTCTCTGGGAATAAAATGATCTATCACGCCTCCTAAAAACAGGCCCAAAAGAATCGCCCACCAGATCCTGTGGGCATACATAAAAAAGGCATCTCTAAAAGGTCCCAAGACGCATAAAATCCCCAGAATAGACGCGACAATAAATATTTTATTCTTATACCATTTGGTTTTTTGGCAATGCTCGCAATTATCCATCTTTACTCCGTGCTAACTTTACATGGCAAGGCTGGACCTCGGCTTTTTTAAAAGCCGAGGTCCAGCCTTGCCATGTAAAGTTAGCTATAGGCAATACCTTTTAGGTCTTCTACGTAGTGCTGTGCGCTAAATGCCGCTGTAGCGCCGTCTCCGCATGCAGTGATTATCTGGCGCAGGAGTTTTTTGCGGCAATCGCCGCAGGCAAAAATCCCCTTCTTGGAAGTCCTCATATCATCATCTGCTAAGATGTAACTGGCTTTATCTAATTTAACCAGGCCTTGAACAAAATCTGTATTTGGTATATAGCCGACGAAGATAAAAACGCCATCGCATGAAACATCAACGCCCTTGCTGGTCTTAACACTCCGGGCCCTGTCATCTCCTAAGATCTCAACAACATTTGACTTCCAGATAAATTCTATTTTTTTATTAGAAAGGGCTCGCTCCTGAAGGATCTTTGTCGCTCTTAAACGATCCCGGCGATGTACCACTTTAACTTTCTTAACGAACTTAGTAAGAAATATCGCCTCCTCTATAGAAGTATCCCCTCCGCCCACAAGCACGACCTCTTTATCCTTATAAAGCGGGCCGTCGCATGTAGCGCAATAAGAAACGCCTTTTCCTTGAAATTTTTCTTCGCCAGGTACGCCTAACTTCCTCGGTCTTGCCCCAGATGCGATAATAGCTGAAAAAGATGAAACTACTTTACCTTCGAGTTCGATCTTCCAGCCTTTAGAATCTTTTTCCAGTTTATTTACGGTGCCTGTCTTAAACTCTGTTCCAAATTTTTGGGCCTGTTTTTTAAATTTCTCTACCAGTTCAAACCCATTGACTCCATCCACAAAACCAGGATAATTCTCTATAGAGTCTGTAATTATTGCCTGACCAGGCACTGCGAAGCTTTCGATCAATAATGTCTTTAACCTCGCCCTGGAAGCATATAAAGCCGCGGTAAGGCCAGCTGGACCGCCACCTATAATTACTACATCATAATCCATGATATCACCTTTCTCCAAAAATTTTTGTCCCCACTCTAATGATGTTTGCACCTTCCTCAATAGCTATTTTACAAGAATTACTCATGCCCATTGAAAGATACTTCAATGTCCTTATCCTATCGAATATTTTTTTTGTCTCCACAAAATACGGCCTCGCGTCTTCAGGATCTCCGGACATGGGCCCCATTGTCATAAGGCCCATTACATTTATATTTTTTAATTGCGAGATATTTCCTATTAACTCCTCAACATCTTCTGGAAAAACGCCAAATTTTTGCTTTTCCCTGCCGCTATTTACTTCGATCAAAACAGGCATTATTTTTTTTTCCTTAAAGCATGCCTTATCTATTTCCTGCGCAAGCTCCAGAGAATCAACTGTCTCTATCATATCAAAGATCTTTACAGCCTTTTTAACCTTATTTTTCTGCAGATGTCCGATAAAATGCCACTTTGCTTTATTGCCTATGGCCTGAAAC